>NZ_JBNLYC010000031.1:0-42106 GCF_050172015.1 Bacillus sp. GMa5/1
TTTCTTATTTCATTTTACTTTTAAATATATTAAAATAATCATGTATCATATCTTTAATACACTAAGTTAATTATTTTATATATTCACTAAAAAGGATGCATCAAAATCATTTTTATACATCTTTTTTAGTGAATATATACTACTATTTTAAAACAAACATCTCGACTTAAAAGAGCTCACAAATTAGCCTTCTACTATTTCAAACATATTTCCACTTACACAACTCATGAATAGTTCATTATTAACTTCCTCTGCATAATGTTTCACATGAAACTATCAACATTCCGGGTTACCTTTCTACTATTTTCGACTGGTTTCAAACGTGGACATCTTATGAAAATTTAGTGGAAATAAATATACATTCCATTACTCCGGTACTAGCTGTCGTTCCAATATTAGAAGAAAAAGCGTTTCTACTTCTTACTTGTTTTTCTTTCTACAAATTAAAACAGTACGAACAAGCTAATCGCTACTTACAGCAATATTTACATTGCACCGTGCATCTGAATACTAAGGAAAAAGAGCCCATATTCTTTCACGAAGTTGATATGTATATGAAAAAACTAGTAGAAAGTGCAATGTAATTTCACATTGTTCTTTCTACTAGTCCTTTATCACAATTTTATATCCTATCCTACAACTCCCAAGTAATATTCATTTCTGCAAATGACTCCTTACTAGCTTCCAATCCTTCGCTATCTTCCGTTCCAATCATTGCTACTTCTTCTTTAGACAACTTAATTTCCTCATTTGGCCTTTGGATTTTTTTCTCATACACGAGTTGTAAAAGCTCTATTTGTTCCTCTGTCAGTTCATACTCTTCTTCCAGTCTTTCCATTGCTGATTCTGTATCAAGTAATGGAATTTCTAATAAGAATCCACCGTGCTCTTCCATCTCTTCAAATGAATCAATTGAATACGCACCACTATCCTCAATCCAAAATGCAGTTGTAATAAAAGGAACTGTTTCGCCTTCTACTTCTTCTAATACGTATTGAAGTGCTTCTTCTTTCGCAATATCTATTACTTCCGAAGGTGCCCCTTCAAAATAACTTTTCGCATCAATCCACTCATCCATTCTCTCACTATTCACATCTTGAAGACATACAATCGTGTAATTCGGATGAAACGTAATTACCCCTTGTCCGCCTTGGCTATCTTGCATACTATAGTTAAATCCATCCCATGAACTTTCATGTGAGAAATCTGGACAATGCGCTACATTAATTGCATGGGCAATCGAATTTAAAACGCATCCTTTCCATAATTGTTCTCTATCTATATGTAATTTATATTTACTCATCATCTTCCCCCATGCACATATTTTTTTCTATTATTTTTCCTCTACACAATACTTGTAAATACTTTTCTATCTACTACAAAATAAAAAAGACAATACACCCCACTGTATTGTCCATTTTCTTCCCTACCATTTCTCTCTACACGTCTCAATTAAATGCAGTAAGTACCTCTTCGTCATATCTGCCCTTCTCCACCTTGAGAGCATTCGCTTTTCTTTTGGGTTCTGCCGTATTCTAGCTACTTCTTTTAATAAAAGCTCCCATTCTTCCGCTGAACGTTCTGACAAGTATTGCAAGCCTCTATCTTTTGAAACGATTGTTTTATGATCTAGTGTATATAAAATACGTCCCATCGTAACGACAGCTGATTCTACCCACTCTTCTATAAAAAATAAATATGGCTTCTTCGCCTTTTCACTCCAGTACTGTTCTACGTTATATTTCATCGTATTTACTACATCATTCCATTGTATTTGTAGCGGAAGATCTTCTGCTTCTTTTCCGGTAACTGTAATGCCTTGATTTTTCAACGTCCACCATGTGACCGCATTAATGTCCCAATGACCAACATTAGCTTTACCATCTGCACAATATACGTACTCGTTCATTTCATCATTGTATTTCCCTAAGTCAGCAAGCGGAATATACATACCGTCCATTCTTTTACCTAGCATATTATCACTAAGTTTCTTATGTAGTTCCACAAGCTGCTGTTTTTCAGCTTCATTCACGGAATCATTTATCACTGTAACAAAATCAACATCGCTCGTTTCCTTATGAAATGCACCTAGTGCGATGGATCCGTAAATATATACCCCGACTATTTTTTCATCCAAAAAAATTTCTTTTAATTCTACTGTGTACCGCTCCATTAACTGCTCTACTTCCGTTGGTAACGCATGCTTCACTCCATTTTTCATATCTATCCCTCCAATAAAAAAAGCCTTTGCAAATTCGCAAAGACTTCTTGTTTTATAAATATTTCTCGATTTCTTCGTAAACATCCTTCAAACGAGGATTTCCTTCTCCAACAATTTCTCCATTTACAAGAACGACCGGATAAAATAAATCTTCTTCCACTACGCGCTCTGCGAATGCTTTTTTATCCGCATCTTCTTGTTCTTCTTGGAAATCAATATACTCGAAATTAAATTTATTTTCTTGTCCTTCATATTTACGACCAATTGCCGCTTGTAACCACTCAAACGTTTCTGTTGAAGATGGCATTCCAACGCAGCTCGCACAAATTACTTTCGTCCCATACACTTGAACATTAACCATTTCTTCTCCCCCACTTCTTGTCCCAACAGTATATTCAGATGTCTTATTACATAAGCACATCATTTTACAAACTTATTCCATACCCCTATACTGAAAAAACACGATACAAAATTTCGACAATAAAACAAGAAGAGAAAAAATAGATTTTCCCCTCTATCTTGATTATAATAAAACTGATGAAAGGAGTCGATAAAAATGGAAAACCCACATATGCAAGAACAAGTATTAGAAGTATTAGATAAATTACGTCCATTCTTACTTCGCGATGGCGGAGACGTTGAATTAGTAGACATTGAAGAAGGTATCGTAAAACTACGCCTTATGGGTGCATGCGGAAGCTGCCCAAGTTCTACAATCACACTAAAAGCTGGTATCGAGCGCGCGTTACTTGAAGAAGTACCAGGCGTTATCGAAGTAGAACAAGTATTTTAATTAAAAGCGGAAGCGGCTCGTTCAGAACAGGAGGTCATTGGAGCTCCTGACGAAGAGGCGCTTTTTGCCTCACAGGAAGGCGCGAGATGGCCGACTGTTCTAGCCGCTGGAGCTGGATATTATCTAGCGGCTCGTTCAAAGTCACTTGCTAAAAGGAGACCAAATTTGGTCTCCTTTTTTTATTCAAATCACATTTATCCGTTAACATCATAAAACAAAATTGGAAATCCCTCTCAAAAAATGCGATAATTAATACTATATAGTGAATCGTTCACACATATAAAGTAAAAAACATAGGGGGACGACACATGCCAAAAATGGGGAACACTTTTTTAACAATTCAAGAACTAGAAAAGAAAAAAGATTATTTATTAGGCCTTTCATCCGCTATACCAACGTGGAATACAAGCTATCAATTTTTATTTAAAGAAATCCAGCAAGAATTATTGGGTAAAGTAAATGAAAAGCTCGAAAAGCATCAATTCGTTTTAAATATATGTACAGATCAGCAGGTAGGGGCATAATGTATTACATAAAATTGTGGTATAAAAAAGAGACCTCCATCGGTCTCTTTTTTATACTTTTAAGATAGCCAATCTAATTTTCTAATCCCAAGCTTATCTACTGGTAAACGAAGTGAGCCATAAAAGTGCTTCATAAATTGCTCTGAGCGGTTCACATCGTGTAAAATGGCTTCTAAGCGATCTCTATATATGCTTTTTTGTTCCTCGTTCCCAGTTTGATAATATCGTTCGACCGTTTCAAAATAGTGCAGCGGGAACAGGAGCCTTGCAAATAATAAGCGCCAGCCAAATGAGGATAGCGAATAATTCCGTTCATAATCCGTAACAAATTGAACGATTGTTTGCTCCCAGTCTTTCTTTTTTTCTATCATCATATGGCGGATCCATTCTGCAATATCTCGACTCGGGTGATCATACACCCAATCAAAAGGAAGTTTGAGACGCTTCGTTTGATGCCATAATAAAGGTGTGAATCGTTCTTGGCAAATTGTTGCTGCATCCGTTAGTTGCGGCGTATCATCCATTTCTGTATCGACAACATATTGAATGGCATTTTCTGCAACTCCTAAGTAATACGGGAAGGATTCAATAAACAATTGATCGAATACATCTGAAGGGTGGTTCATCACTTGTGATTGCCAAAACTTTTCTAATTGATCGAGCCTTTTTTCCCATAACGCTTTCCATTCACCAATTCGGCTTAATTGCTCAATCTCTTCTGGAAAGAATGCACCTCGTTTATGGAATATAGAAAGCTCACTTCCTAATGACATAGCATGTCGTTCTAACGTGCGCATACCTTTTAATAAGCAATAATTTTGTTCTTCTATCTCACTTACATAGTAGCCGTGTATAGTCGGAACGAAAGTCGCTACAGTTATATCCCCTTGCTGGTTCATATAATCACTGAGCTTTTTCATCTCTACAAGTACTTCTTCCTCCATTTCTCCAATTGGAACAAGTACATAAATTTTGTTGCGAATCCAAAAGCTTTTATAGGGGCCAAGGGGGATTAATTCTTTAACATGCATGTGATAATGCTCATAAATATGCTGAATCATCGCAGTCGCCACCTATGGTTTTTCTTTATATATATGAGCTTGTGCTCGCCTTTCATTCCTATGCACATGATAAAGCAACGAAACGTATACAAATACTAAAAAGAAAAAAAGGTGATAAACATGAAAGAATCAAATCAACTACAAGAAAGAGCATTAAAACTATTACAAGAACGCGGTGTAACAATTGACGATATTGCTGAACTTGTTCATTTTCTTCAAAAAAAATATCATCCAAATTTAGAGATGTCAGAATGCCGTTACAATGTAGAACGTGTACTATCAAAACGTGAAGTACAAAACGCACTGATTACTGGTATCGAGCTTGATGTCCTTGCTGAAAAGGGAATGCTAAGTGAACCGTTACAAGATATTGTAAAACGTGATGAAGGCTTATACGGAATTGATGAAGTTATCGCACTTTCTATCGTGAATGTGTACGGCTCTATCGGTTTCACGAACTTTGGATATATTGATAAATTAAAACCTGGTATTTTAGAATACTTAAATGATAAATCAACTGGAAAGGTGCACACGTTCCTTGATGATATCGTTGGCGGAATCGCTGCCGCTGCTTCAAGCCGTTTAGCGCACCGAGCTGAGCACTCAGAATAATAGTGTTTTCTAGGCCGTCAGGTTCATGCTGACGGTCTTTCATATTCCATCAGCATAAATTCTCTTCCGCGACTCAAAAAAATAGGCCCTTGCTTAAATCCGATATTTTTATATAACGTAACCGCTCTTGTATTAAATGTCGCTACGCTTAATCGAAACATTTTTGCATTAAACTCTTTCGTGGCAAACGCTATTCCAGCTTGGAAGAATTCTTTCCCCATTCCTTTCCCGGTTAACGCCGGCTTCATGCCAAGTCCGGTATCAGTCACACCTTCTCCACCATATAAATGAGCATCTCTTCCACCTGGTACTTGTGCATTTGCTCCAAAACAAAAATAACCGATGAAGTCTCCTTGATCATCACAACAGCCATAATACGTTCCATCTAATAGCTCTTCCATTACTTCTTTCTCGCCTGAAAAACTATATAAATTATATGGTTCCTCGTACGTCCAAGTATTTATCTCATTTGCTTCTTCCTCTGTTAATTTATGTATATCCACTTTCTCTTTCCCCCTATTATATTTCTATTAACAATATTCGATATTCATCTTATAATTCATCTTTCTCAATATATTTTTTTAATATCTTGCTTCATTTTTATGGAAGATTTTTCTTATTATGTTACGATTAAACAGAATCATTATAAATAAGGTGGTGACAATTTGAATTACTTTTCTTATCTCTCCTCAGAAGAACGGCAAAATTTTTTCTATAAAGAACCTCTTAATTTTTCAAAAAATATAGGAAAAGAACAACTAGCTTACGCACTAGGCGCTACACTATATACTCCTGGCACGAAAGAAACGATTGCGGAAGATATAATTAGAAGGAAACATGTGGATGCTATCTCAATTATTCTTTGTCTAGAGGACGCTATAAGCGATGAGGAAGTAAAACTTGCAGAGCAAAACATCGTCGTTCAAATACAGCAAATCGCTAACTTAGTCAGTGCCAACATACTAAATCAAGCAGACATCCCACTCCTTTTTATTAGAGTTCGACAGCCAAGTCAAATGAAGAAAATTGTTACTGAATTAGGTAGTGCCGTTCATTGTTTATGTGGTTTTGTCTTTCCAAAATTCACACCGATTAACGGAAAGACTTATATCGATCAGCTTGCATATATAAACGAGTTATACTCATTATCGCTATATGGCATGCCGATTTTAGAATCACCCGAAATTATGTATAAGGAAACACGGGCAGAATCATTATTACAAATAAAGGATTTACTAGATTCTTATCACGATTACATCTTAAATGTACGTATTGGTGCTACTGATTTTTCAAGTATATTTAGTATTCGGCGTAATAAATACACACCTATCTATCATATTACTGTTGTCCGTGATTGTATTTCAGACATTATTAACGTTTTCTCAAGGGCAACAAATGAATATATTATTTCAGGATGTGTATGGGAATATTTTTCTAATGATCATGAAGAAGGGCTTATTCAAGAGGTATCGCTTGACCATGCAAATGGCTTAATCGGAAAGACAGTTATTCACCCATCTCATATTAAAGTTGTACAGGCAATGCACATTGTCACAATGGAAGATTATTTAGATGCGAGATTAATTTTACAAAATGCAAATACGTATAATGGAGTGCTAAAAAGCAGTTTTTCTAACAAAATGAATGAAGTAAAACCTCATTATGGGTGGGCTCGCAAAACCATTTTAAAATCTAATATTTACGGGGTGCTACATGAAAACAAACAATTCACCGATCTCCTTATTACAAACGCAAAGCAACACGTATAACGTTTTAAATACTATACAAGTTCATGTAGAAGTACGTGATAATCCATATAATTTAGCGCTAGACAATCTTTTTCAAATGGCTGCGAGAATAAATAAGAAACGTAGTTTTTTATTTGTGAGTACAATCCTTGGAAAGCATCTTCCTATTAAACCTACAGTCTCTCTATCAAGTGGAGTTGCTCTCGCTGCAAGATATATGGAAATACTACATAATATTTCTCATCCATTTCAAAAAGAAATTTTAAATCTCATTTCATTAGAAATTGATGAAATCCCAGAGGAAGTATTTCGTTATCAATATCCTCTGCAAGAAGAAGTTTTGTTCATCGGATTCGCTGAAACAGCGACATCACTTGGTCATTCTATGTTTCAATGCTTTCAAAATGCAAAGTATGTACATACAACTAGGGAATCGATACCCCACCTAGAATCTGTCATTACATTTGAGGAAGAACATTCTCATGCAACATCACACCGTTGTTATGTAGATGAAAGCTTTTTTCAAAACAACAATCCAATTGTTCTCGTAGATGATGAGATGACAACAGGAAAAACAGCATTAAATATTATTAGATCTATTCAAAATAAATTCCCACGAGAAGAATATATAATTGCTTCTTTGTTAGACTGGCGTTCTCATACTAATAGAAAACAATTTAAACAATTAGAAGAAGAACTTCAAATTAAGGTTCATGTTATTTCTTTATTAGAAGGCAGTATTCATACAACTGGCCAACCATTAAATATTGCAAAAAAAGAGATTCAAATTGAAGAAACAAAACCTGATTTCAAAAAACATACCCTTACCTGCCTAAAATCACCCTATACATCAAATTATATAAAATATACTGGGCGATTTGGCATTTCAGCATATGAACAAAAGCACATTCATTCTTTCGCCCAAGAAGCAGGAAAAACTTTAAAAAGAGAAAGAATTGGAAAACGAACACTCTGTCTCGGAACGGGTGAATTTATGTATATCCCAATGAAAATTGCTGCTGAAATGGGTGAAAATATTTTATATCAATCTACAACAAGAAGCCCTATCCATTCTGTTTCAAATGATGTGAACTACGCCATTCATAATCATTTCTCATATCCAAGTCCTGAAGATTCTACTATTACAAATTACTTTTATAATATTTCACCTCATGATTACGATGAAGTATTTGTTTTCATTGAGCGTGATTTAGGGGAAGAAGCCCTATCTCCTCTTCTACAGCAGTTACAAACAGTTATTCCTTTTATTCATATCGTCTCATTTTCAAATAGCATAGAAAAGGAAGGTTGATAATTATGGTAAAATTAAATTCTCATATTAGTAGTTACAATCCAAATGATGCTATTTTTCTATTAAAAGATATTAGTGATTTAATGAAAGAAAGTTCCACGGAAACTAGAGAACAAGCAATTCAAGCTGGCACACATTATTCCGAAATGTTACCAATGGAATATAAACCCTCTAAAGCGTATATGGATTTATTCTTTTCTTCCCTGCAACAATACAAACACAAACTAGCCATCGCTGTTGGAGTTGTCGCCGAACAGATTATACAAACTAAAGGAACTAACCTTGTCCTCGTTTCATTAGCTCGTGCTGGTACACCTATTGGCATTCTTATCAAACGCTACATACGCTATCAATACAACCTTGATGTACCTCACTATTGTATTTCTATTGTTCGCGGACGCGGTATTGATGAAAATGCACTCCATTATATTTTGGAACATCACCCTAAAGAAACAATTCAATTCATTGATGGGTGGACTGGAAAAGGTGCAATAAAAAAAGAATTAGAATATGCAGTACACACATTTAACGAACGAAATAATACACACATTTCTCATTGTATGGCTGTGCTTGCTGATCCCGGTTACTGTACTTCAATTTACGGTACACGTGAAGATTTTCTTATTCCTAGCGCTTGCTTAAATGCAACAGTCTCTGGACTCATTAGCCGCACTGTACTAAATGACACCTATATCGGTCCAAATGATTTTCATGGTGTTAAATATTATAAAGAGCTAGAACAAGAAGACTTATCAAATTTATTCATTGATGAGGTAACAGATTTATTCCCTTCTGTTCATTCTCATATAGATAATCAATTACGTTATATTACTTCAACTTACACTGATCCCTCTTGGCAAGGATTAAAAGATATACAGTCTATCCAAAATCACTTTGAAATTGACGATATTAACTTAATCAAACCAGGAGTGGGCGAAACAACTCGTGTATTACTCCGGAGAATACCATGGAAAATTTTAATACGGAAGCAAAACAATCCCGATTTAAAGCATATTTTACTTCTTGCTAAAGAAAAGAATGTCCCTATTGAAATCTATGAGAATATGGCTTATTCATGTTGCGGGCTCATTAAGCCTCTTAAGAGGGAAACGATATGATTTTCGCCAGTGATCTTGATCAGACGCTTATTTATTCCCGGAAATCGTTTCGTGCCCCTATAGAAGATGAATCAATTCAACTCATTGAAACTTTAGATGGGAAAGAAATTTCTTTCATATCACATAAAACCATTTCACTACTAAAAAAATTGCAACTGCACTCACATTTCATCCCAGTTACAACAAGAACTATTGAGCAGTTTCAGCGTATTTCTTTATTCCAAGACGAAATCATTCCCGAATACGCCATTACAAGTAACGGCGGTAATATCCTTCATAACGGTAAACAAGATGGTACTTGGAACAGGATAGTAAAAGAAAGACTATCGTTTGAATGTATAGAGGGAAACGACATACTAAAGGAATTTGGACAAATAGCTCATAAAGATTGGGTTATATCACAAAAAACAGCTGATGATCTATTCCATTATTGCATTATTAAACGGGAGAACATTCCTTATGATGAATTATCATCCTTCACTTCCTGGTTAGACAAACAAGGCTGGAATCATTCACTTCAAGGTAGAAAGCTATACTTTGTACCAAAACCAATTAACAAATGGGACGCCGTGCAATATATAAAAGAAATTTTGCAAATAGATACGATTATTACAGCTGGGGATTCTTTACTTGATTTATGCATGCTTGAAAAGGCGAACCATGCCTTTGCACCACTTCATGGTGAGTTAGGGGCAATGCATGATAACTTACAACCTCATATTTTAAAAACAGACGCAATCGGCATATATGCCGCAGAAGAAATCGTAAATAAATCACTTCAAATTATTCACAGTTCATTACCTACCTCATGATCATAATATGCACAATTGCATACGCACCACAATTAAACAAATGGTACAATCTATTTGAATCGCTGTTGCTACACTTCTTGATTAAAGAAAAGGCGTTAACACGGAAATTAGCGTCTTATCAACCTCAAGCAATTGGCACATTTTGTCATCTTAAAAGACACTCCACGAGTGTCTTTTTTTCTATATCCAACAAGGACTTACTCATTTCAAAGTATAAATACATAAAATAATGTAAATCATTACACGCATGAATCACTTTCTAAAAGTTATAAAGTAGATTCAAAATAAAAAAGCACTCTTAACTAGAGTGCTTTTTACTTTCAAACAAGGAGGCTACATATATGGATAGTACTCTCGTATTTAACTTCGGCATTGGTATTGTCATTATTTTATTTGTCTTTTTTGTACTTTGTATGAGCGGGGTATAAAAAGGCGATTTTCGGGCGTCTTTTTATACATACATATGTATTACTTGACTTCTATAAAGGTAGTAACCATAATAGTTACAGATATACAAATAACTATTCACATATCCACAAATAGGAGGAAGAAAAATGAAACATGTAATCGTTTATGCACACCCGAATACAGAAAGCTTCAACCATGCGATTTTAGAAACGGTAAAAAGTGAATTAGAAGGAAAAGGTCACGAAGTACGCGTTCGCGATCTATACGAATTAAACTTTAATCCAGTATTAGGCGCTTCCGATTTCATCTCATTTTCTAAAGGAAATACACCAGAAGATATTAAAGAAGAACAAGAACATATCTCTTGGGCTGACAGCATTACATTTATTTATCCAGTTTGGTGGGCGGGACTTCCTGCTATTTTAAAAGGATACGTTGACCGTGTGTTTAGCCATGGATTTGCTTATGCTTACGGTGAAAACGGTATTGAAAAGTTATTAAGCGGTAAAAAAGGATTGTTATTATCTACAATGGGTAATACGAAAGAGGCATACACAGCAGGCGGCATGTTTGATGCAATGAAGAAAACAGCGGATGTTGGTATTTTTGAATTTACAGGCATTGAAACAATTGAGCATACATTCTATACAAGTGTTCCTTCTGTGGATGACAGTGTGCGTAAACAATATCTTGAAGAGGTTAAAGACGTTGTGAATCGTGCGTTCTAATAAAATTATATCAGTGATTTTCTAAATATATCAGCGCAACTCATATTATATCAGCGATTTTCTAAATATATCGGCGCAACTCAGATTATATCGGCGATTTTTCAAATATATCGACTTACCGACAAAAATCGACACTAGTCACAACTGAATGTTAGCCCACACCAATCGGGCTGCCCGCAAATATTAGAAAAAAAGCTGTTCCAAAGTTTGGAACAGCTTTCTTCATTACATCTTCTCAATCCACTCCGTCAAGTTATGCACAACTTGCGTTGGTTGTACTTCGTATTCTGTTAACTTCTCCACAGTTGTGACTCCAGTGTGGACAAGAAGGGTATGCATGCCAGCATTTATTCCTGCTAAAATGTCTGTATCGTAGTTATCCCCAACCATTAATGCTTCTTTTTTTTCTATGCCAAGTACTTTTAAAGCTTGTTCCATAATGATTGATTCTGGTTTTCCGATAAAGATTGGATCCACACCTGTTGATACTGCTACAACTGATGTTAATGAGCCGTTACCTGGTAATAATCCGCGCTCAGTCGGAATGGCAATGTCTCCATTTGTGGAAATAAACGTTGCGCCGTTACGCACAGCAAGACACGCTTTTGCTAACTTTTCATATGTGATGTCACGATCTAAACCAACAACAACGAAATCAGGATTTTCATCCACAAGTTCAAATCCTTTTTCCACAAGTGCATCGTGTAAGCCTTCTTCACCAATCATATATACAGTTGCGTCTTGTTTACGTTCATAAATGAAGTTCGCAGTCGCCATACTCGTTGTGAATACTTGCTCTGCTTTCGCTGGAATATCGAAACGAACAAGTTTTTCTGCCACTTGTTCTGGTTTACGCGTTGAGTTATTCGTAACGAATAAATAAGGAATGCCGCGCTCTCCTAATGCTTTTACGAAGTCGCTTGCCTCTTCAATTTGTTCTTCCCCGCGATACATCGTACCGTCTAAGTCAATTAAGTAACCTTTATACATCGATTATGTCTCTCCTTCTATGCTAACGTTCTCACCTTATCATACCACTCTTATATTACCCGCTTTTTCCAAAGAAAAAAACGCTTTACCTAAAAGCGCCCCATAACGTTCATTTTTTCTCTTTTACTTGGTAAGAACAACTACAATCGCCCTCACACATATTTGCTAACGTCTTTACATCTGCTCCTGCAAATAAACGCTTATACATCTCTTTTTCATCTTCACATACTTGCGGGAATCTCTCTGCAATTTCCTTTAACGGACAGTTTTGTTTTTCAATTACGAAAGAATTCTCTCCATCTCTCTTTATTTGAACCATATAACCGTTTTTCTCTTGCATAGCTGCTATCTCTTGCACTTTATATGCTAAATTCTTTTGATTACTCACTCTCTTTTGTAACTGTTCTTCCATTCGCTTCGTTCTCTCTTTTAAAACGTAACGAAGTATTTTTTCATCACCCATTCGAGCTAAATCTTCTAGCATATCAATCGCAAATTGCTTATACTCTTTCGGGAATGTATCTTCTCCCTTTTCACTTAATCCATACAAATAAGTTGGTCTTCCGACATGTTGCCTTACCATCTTAGAATAAATGAGTCCGTCTTTCTCAAGATTACTTAAATGTCTTCGGATCGCCATTTCTGTAATCTCTAAAACGTCAGCTAGTTCAGCTACCGTGTGCTCTCCCTTTACTTTCAACAATTGTACAATTTCGTCTTTCGTAGTACGTGCTTCCCCCATACTTCACCCTTCTCCCTTTTCTTTCTCACATACAATATAAGATCCCCAAAAGGCATTCTCTGGGGATCTTATAAGCATAATTATTCTGGTACAAATGCAGATACAGGTCCTAATTCCTTTTCTAAATAACTGCGAACATTTGCTGGGTATTTCTCTACCACTGCAATATGTTTTTGAATCGTCTTATATAATTCATCATGATTCATTTGAATATAGTCTTGCGTAAGCATTTTTCGAAGAAGGATAATTTCTTTCATCCCTTGTCCATCTTCTTCACTTATCACTCGCTCGTCCATTAAAATATCAATAATATCTTCATAGCTTCCTGGATCGCGCATAATAAATCCATCAATCATCGCATTCCCGGCATCTAATACAGTATCAATAATAAGATGGGCTATGCGCTCTAATGCGTAAAATTCAAACTCGGTTTCATATATCTTTTTCTCTTGAAATGTACTTGTTGCTCGTTCTAAACATACTAGCATTTGTTCTATTTTCTTTCTGTCTACAAAATACATGAATGTCACCTACCTGGAAATTAAAGCATTTACATTTTAATTGTAACGCTTTCTTCTGAAAAAATCGACAATTTTTCGAATTCACCTTTTCTCCGTTATTTGTTATAGTTATATTTGTATGATTTTTGAAATTGGAGGAATGGAATCTTGGAACGTGAACTCGCACTAGAAATTGTCCGTGTAACAGAAGCAGCAGCCTTAGCATCCGCACAGTGGATGGGCCGCGGAAAGAAAAATGAAGCAGATGATGCAGCAACTACAGCAATGCGTGATATGTTCGATTCAGTAAACATGGCAGGTACAGTTGTAATTGGTGAAGGAGAACTTGATGAAGCACCGATGTTGTATATTGGTGAAGAACTAGGAACAGGTAACGGTCCAGAAGTAGACATCGCCGTTGACCCATTAGAAGGTACAAACATCGTTGCAAAAGGTCTTGCAAATGCAATGGCAGTTATTGCAATCGCAGACAAAGGGAACCTTCTTCATGCTCCTGATATGTACATGGAAAAAATCGCGGTTGGTCCAAAAGCAGCTGGTAAAATTAGCTTAGATGATCCAATTGAAAAAACAATTGAAATTGTAGCAGAAGCTAACAATAAAAAGATTCGCGATCTAACGGTTATCGTTCAAGAACGTGAACGTCATCAAGATATTATTGATCGTGTTCGTGCAAAAGGTGCGCGCGTAAAATTATTTGGTGACGGTGATGTTGGTGCGTCAATCGCAACAGCACTACCTGGAACGGGTATCGACTTATTCGTAGGTATTGGCGGAGCTCCAGAAGGTGTTATTTCTGCAGCAGCATTAAAGTGCCTTGAAGGTGAAATGCAAGCTCGTTTAGTTCCAATGAACGAAGAAGAAGAAGCTCGTTGTCGTGAAATGGGATTAGAAGATCCTCGTCAACTTCTTATGTTAGATGACTTAGTATCTGGGGATGATGCAATCTTCTCAGCAACTGGTGTATCTGCTGGTGAGTTATTAGACGGTGTTAAATTCCTTGGTGGAGATTTAGCTGAAACATACTCTATCGTAATGCGTTACAAAACAAGAACAGTACGATTCATTAAAACGCATCACCATTTAGATCATAAACCACACTTAAACTTAGATATTTAATAAAGGAGCCATGTGTATGGAAGAACGTTTCTTTCTGTACGACGATACTGTCGCTACAAAAACTCGTTTCGTTAGCTTTATGGGAGAAAATGAGCGTCACGATTTAGCGCTATTATACTCCGATCGTCATTACGGTAAAACAATTGTCCTTGATATGCAACGCAATAAATTTGCAATCATCGGTGCTGACGATTTAAACGAACCAGGCTACTTAGAGCACGCATTTTCTATGACTGAAGAAATTGCAGAAGAATTACGCTCATTTTTATTTGAACTTATATAATTTATCTTAGGCACCAGCTGTTTTAGCTGGTGTTTTTTCATTATAAGTATTTTTAATTTTCAAACTAATATGTTATGATTAAGAATAAATCTATTTGGGTAGAAAGGACGTTATCTACGTATGCCAACATTTACTTTGTAATGGACCAGCAATTGGATAGCATTACTCTCAAAAAAGCACCACGCTTTTTCAAGGGAGTAGTCTGCCCATTCCCATTACAAAGGAACGTAACGCATCTGTAGTATGATGTTTACGGAGGTTCCTAAGGGAACCTCCTTTTATTTTTGTCTTTTTCTCATGTCTTCATACTACAAGACATCCAAATAGCTGTATTACGTTCCTTTGCCACTACTATAAGAGGTGAAGGAAAATGCAGAAAGTACAACTTTCTTGGAGTTTATATGAAAATGAACAAAACACAATCGAAAAGTATTGTAAAAATTGCAGACGCACTACCCTATTTACCGACACAAATATTCGTAGGCATAACGCCAACGGAAAAAACATATACCGCTTTGCCATTTATAAATGTCCGAAAGATCATACGTGGAATCAAAAACTGCGTATTTATAAATCATTTACTGATCACGTTGAAACAGTCGATATGACGCAGCAAGATCAAGCCGAAACAACTACTACTATTTCCATTATGCAACATAAAGAAAACGGCATAGCTAAAATCACGATCGTATTAGACATCGTTTTCGGTTCCCACCGCATCGATAAAGCCTTATCCACATATATTTCCGACTGGAGCCGTACACGCATTGTGGATAAAATTAAAAATGGGGATATTCAATTGAATGGACAACAAATGAAGCCAAATACAATACTATCTGAAGGAGATTATATCTCGATTTGTTTATAATGCAAAAAATCCTCTTACAATCGTAAGAGGATTTTTTTATTTCTTCACTTTTCGCAATACGAAGTGTGCACAACCGAAGTTACAGTACTCGTATAAATACTCCGTTAACGTACTAATTTTCGTATCATATGTCGCACGCTGGTTACTATCATCAAAGAATCCGCGCAATCTAAGTTGCTCATATCCCCAGTCTCCAACGATATAATCATATTTATTTAAAATTTCTGCATAGCGCTCTTTAAATGCTTCTTCACTAAAACCGTCACGAAAGTTTTTAATTACTTCGTACTGCACATTATTAATGCTCACCGTAGCATGAATCTCTTGCTTTTGCTCCATCATTAACTTCCTCTCTAAGCATTCTTCTTTTTATCGTATCACAAAGCATAACAACCAACAATTTCAAATACAAAAAATTGCAAATTAGTACATGCTATGGAGAAGGAGGTGATACATCGTGAAAAAACAAATTTTACTTTCCCTTCTCACTATTTCCTTATTTGCAGGCTGCCAATCAGCGAACAAAGCTGAAATGGAACGTGAAGAAGGAAGCCGTGTTCTTGTTTCCAATAAAAATGACATGTATCATACGGAAAATACAAATACACGGCTCACAAGGGTCGGCTATTCATCTAAACAAAAGCATGAAGTATCTAACAAACAAGTAGGAGCCATTAACCGTGAGAAAGTTGCTGAAATGATTACAAGTATGACAGTCAAACTTCCTGACGTTACAAACGCTGCTACGCTCGTTACCGATGATGAAGTATTTGTTGTATACCGTGCAAACACAACGGATCCAAAACTCGTAGCAGATCAAGTATATAGAGCTGCTTTGTCCATCGTCCCTCGCTATTATAAAGCATATGTATCAACAGACCAAAAGTTGATTTCCCAAATTCAAGGTCTTCAATCTGGCGCATTAAATGATACAGAATATACGCAAAGCCTCGATATGCTAAAACGTGAAATGAGTAAAAATCCTCATTTGAACAATACGGGAGATCAGACTTTGAATGATATGATTAAAAAGTAAAACAGGTGGAGAAAATCTCCACCTGTTTTACTTTTTATTTTTTATTACGATTCGCATAAACCTCCATCGCATCACACATAAACTGCGCTAACCCTTCACCAAACTTATCGATATTTTTCGTGAAGCGCTCATCAGCGACGTACATTTGACCGAGTCCTTTAAAAGCATCTAATGAATATGCACCGAAGTTTTGCAAGTAATCGTACCACACTCCAATTGCTTCTTGTGCCTCTTTAGAATCTGGTGCTCCGTGTCTAAGCGCTGCTAAATTTCTATAAATAGCATTAAACTCCTCTTGGTTCTCTTTTGACATACCTTTTGCATATTCGTTCGCTTTATCTACAGCTGCATCTCCCCATTTTTCACGTGCTTCTTCTTCATATGGGTTATGGCTGAAATCGAATCCTTCAAATTTCTCTTTGTTCGTCATTTCAATCTCTCCTTTTGTATGCTGAATTGTTTTATCAATCGTCGCAATCACTTTATCTAATCTAGCACGCTTTTCAAGAAGCATTTTCTTATGAAGCTCTAGTGCCTCTTCGCGATCAAATGATGGACTCATGATAATCTCTTTAATTTTTTTCAAAGGGAAGCCAAGCTCTTTAAAAAACAAAATTTGCTGCAATGTCTCTAAATTTTCATTGGAATACAGACGATATCCAGACTCTGTCGTCTCGTCTGGGGTTAACAACCCAATTTCATCGTAATGATGCAGTGTGCGCACACTAATTCCAACTAAATCAGCTACTTCTTTTACTCTCATTGTCATTTGTATCTCCCCCTTAGTACATACGATAAAGTATGACGCAACGTTAGAGTCAATAAGTAAATTCATTTTATCTTAAAAAGTTTCATCTCTCCTATATTTGATGCATAATAGTTATGTACATATATTAGAAAGCGGTGAAAGTATGGTTTCAAATACTGTAATTGCCAGCATCATCTTTCAACTCATTGTCTCGATTCTGGTCCCAATTATTGTACTCGTTTATTTCCGTAAAAAATATAATATGAATTGGAAAGTAGTCGGCATTGGTGTTCTTATCTTTATCGGATTTACCCAAATTCTTGAAACACCATTCCACCTATTTATGCGCGGTAATCCAACAATCGCTCCATTTTTAGAAAATCCGTTTGTCTTCGCAATTTATGGCGGATTGACTGCTGGTATTTTTGAAGAATTAGGACGCTTCGTTGCCTTCTTCTTCTTACTAAAAAAATATCTAGAATATAAAGATGGCTTCGCTTATGGAATTGGTCACGGCGGAATTGAATCTATTTTAATTGGCGGTTTTTCTGCATTACAAGCATTAATCTTTGCTAATTCTATTAACGATGGTAGCTTCGCTCGACTGATTGAACAAAAACCAGAGCTGAGCATTTTACAGGACATGTTAATTCAGCAACCTGCCTACTTATACTTCCTTGGTAGCTTAGAAAGAATTATGGCACTCGTGCTTCAAATTGCCTTTACAATGCTTGTTTTATACGCAGTAAAACAGAAGAAATATATCTTCCTAGTATACGCTATACTATTCCACGCATTTGTAGACTTTTTCGCGGCACTTTACCAAACAAAAACAATCAATATCTTCGTTGCAGAAGGAATTACACTTCTTTGTACAATTGGCGCTGTCGTTCTTATTCGCAAAATGAAAGCGAAATTAATGAGTGTACCGGAGTAAAAAATAAACCACCGATTGGTGGTTTATTTTTTATGGATTGTCGCAATGATGATAGCTTTTTCCTTCTTGCAGCTCCCTCTTTGTTTCTGCATCTATAACGATATATTTATGAAACTCTTCTACTTCATTTTGAGAAAAGGAAGCAAAAAAATAAACTTGGCGATCAGGATGAACAAAAAAATCTTGAAGCATCACACTACTCCGACAACCCACGGCTGTTTTTTGTAGGAAAGAAAATTCTTCATCGGGCACTTCTTTAAATAAGATTTTTTTTCGAACACTATATGCTGCATTATTGTATTCTTTATAGATTTTCTTATCTAACTGTTTATAAAAAATATCCTCACTCACAAATGACTTATTTCGATTGCTTGGATAATTTACTTTTTGATTCGACTCTGCATAAGTTGTGGACAAGTGTATTAAAAAACAAAGACTAACTACAATACATATCATTTTATTCATGATTGCACCTCAAATGTTCATTATCCACATTACTTTTCCACATATTTAAATCCATATGCCGTTTTACAAGAAAAAGGAATTATTTCCACATTTGTCGAAGTATATAGCGTCAACTTGAAAGATGGGGATGAATTATGAAGAAAATTATTGTAATACGACATTGTTCAGCAACTGGGCAAAAACGTGATGCTGAATTAACGACCGATGGAAAAGACCAAGCAAATACCCTTGCTACATTCCTCTTAGAAAATCATCTACAAATCGATCATATTATTTCAAGCCCATTTGTCCGAGCTATCGATTCCATTCGGCCCTATGCGCTCCAAGCTAACTTATCTATCCAAGAAGATGAACGATTAACTGAACGCATATTGAGCAACGTTCCAATGGATGATTGGATGCAAAAACTAGAATCTACTTTTACAAATATAGATATTGCCTTTTCAGGCGGAGAGTCAACAAAACAAGCAACAGACCGTGCCATATCGCTTATTCAAGACGTTTTACAATTAAACCATACGACAACACTACTTGTTACACATGGCAATTTACTTACGCTCATTTTAAAGCATTTTAATCATACGATTGGCTTTAATGAATGGAGAACTTTAACGAATCCTGATATTTACGAAATTACAATCGACGAACAATGTATCATAAAACGCTTATGGGAAGCATCGTCCAAGTAATATCCCTTTCCAAAACATTCAGTTGACGCCACGAGAAGAAACTGTACTAATAATAGAAAGGGGTATCACTCCATATGTACGAAGATGTACTTGCTCTACTACATAAAACAAATGTTTCTTATGAAAAATTTGAACACGAACCAGTACTCGATTATGAGACAGATCGGATTGTACGTGAGAGACTCGGCTTACAAGGCACTCCAAGTAAAAGCTTATTTTTAAAATCAAAGTCTGGAGATTATTACGTATTTTTTACGTTAGAGGGCACAAGACTCAACCGGGGAGAAATGAAAGAACTAACAGGAGAACGCTTATCTCTCTGTTCTCCTGATGAACTGCGAGACAAAACTGGTTGTACGCCGGGATGTGTGGCTCCTTTCGGATATTCACACGATGTAACAATTATTGTGGATAACGCTATTTATACGTACGATAAAATTTTAATTACACCTGGTGTACCTGAATTTACAATTGAATTATCCACAGAAGAATTAAAAAAGATTTTATTAACATGTCCAAATACCGTTTTAGAGTATAAACAAAAAGAGAGCTAATCGTTAGCTCTCTTTTTTCATTATTTAGCTTCTGCTGTTTTTTCTTTTGCAGAACGTACTTGCTCGTCCGCATGGTAAGAAGAACGCACAAGTGGGCCAGCTTCACAGTGGCTAAATCCTTTGCTAAGTGCAATTTCTTTAAGCTCTGCAAATTCTGCTGGTGGGTAATATTTAAGAACTGGTAAATGCTTCTTAGATGGTTGTAGGTATTGCCCAAGAGTTAAAATATCCACATTGTTTGCACGTAAGTCATCCATTGCTTCAATTAAATCTTCTCTCGTTTCACCTAAGCCCACCATAATGCTCGATTTAGTTGGAATATCAGGCTGCATTTCTTTCGCTCGACGTAAAAACTCTAATGAACGTTCATATTTTGCTCTAGCGCGAACTCGGTCAGATAATCGACGTACTGTTTCAATGTTATGGTTTAAAATATCTGGTTTTGCATCCATTAACATTTTTAAGTTTTCTTCTACTCCACCCATATCAGATGGTAATACTTCGATAGACGTGAATGGATTTTTACGACGTACTGCTCGTACTGTTTCAGCAAAAACAGCTGCTCCCCCGTCTTTTAAATCATCACGTGCAACCGCTGTTATAACAACGTGCTTTAAGCCCATTTGTACTACAGAATCTGCTACGCGTTCTGGCTCTTGTAAATCAAGCTCAGTTGGTAAGCCTGTTTTAACCGCACAAAAACGACAAGCACGTGTACAAACCGCACCTAAAATCATAAATGTTGCTGTTTTTCTTACAGCCCAGCATTCATGAATATTCGGACATTTTGCTTCCTCACAAACTGTATGAAGATTTTTAGAACGCATCATTTTCTTTAAGCCTGTATAGTTTTCATTCGTGTTTAACTTAATTTTCAACCATTCGGGCTTGCGCTTATATTCTGTTTGTTTTGTCATGGTTATCAACTCCGCACAATATGAAATAGTTTACCGTGTTCGCTTCTTTCAATGTAACATATCTATTCTAACGTATGAAAGCGATTTGCTCAAATGAAGATTCTAAGATTTTTTCCAATCGTTCCCTATAATGAAATACTCCGTATATCCCACACTAAAAAGAGTGATGTTGTGAAAGGAGTCTATTTCATGCTTCGAAAAATTTCTCTTTTGCTTTCTATTTGTTTTCTTCTCCACCAAAACATCGCTTACGGTGAAGATAATCAGCAAAGCATATACGAAAAGCGCATGGCACTATATAAAGAAACCGAGCAGTCTTCAGGCATTCCATGGTATTACTTAGCTGCAATGGATCAATATGAAAGAAATATACGGAGCGTAAGAAAAGATATTCCGAAAAAACCAGATGCCATCATTTCCCTTTATTTCAAACCAGAAATATGGGCTGGACCTATTAATAGTAACAATACTTTCCCCCATACAATTTCTCTATTTGGCGGAATAGGTTTAGATGGTGACAAAGATGGATTTGCAAATGCAAATAGCGACCGTGATCTTCTGCATACCGCAGCGACTATTTTAAGGAAACAAGGAACATCAGAAGACCGTATTAAAATTATGCTCTGGGAATATTATAGACGTGCCAAAACAGTTGATTTAATTAGCGAATACGCCCAAATTTATAAACATTATGGACGTATTAATTTAGAAGGAAATGCTTTTCCTCTTCCGATCCGTAGTGACCATAGCTACCGTAGTACTTTCGGCGCTGGAAGAAGTTTTGGCGGCAGAAGGATTCATGAAGGAACCGATATTTTTGCCGGATATGGCGTGCCAGTAAGATCGACTTGCTATGGCATTATTGAAACGAAAGGTTGGAACCGCCTTGGTGGATGGCGCATTGGTATTCGCGACCTTCATAACAATTACCATTATTACGCTCATTTAGGCGGGTTCTCAAAAGAAATACAGCTTGGACAAATTGTTGAGCCAGGGAAAGTAATCGGATTTGTTGGTAGCACTGGTTATGGACCTCCTGGCACAGCCGGAAAATTTCCGCCCCACTTACATTTTGGCATGTATAAAGACAATGGCTATACAGAATGGGCCTTCGATCCATACATGCATTTAAGCCTTTGGGAGCGCAAAGAACGAGCAAATACAAAACGATAACCGTAGCTGCATTGCTACGGTTATTTTTTATCCAGTAAAAGCCTGACTGAGCCGAGTTTCACTTTATTTACAACTAACTATCTGTTTTCTTTTTATCAGGTACAGCAACACTTCCGCTTCCATAATACGTAGGCACTTCCCCTTGAACGATACGCGTCGCAATCGGAACATTTTGTTTCACCTTTATCTCTTTCGTATGAAATGGAATAATCACTTGCAATGTTACTTCCATTTCCATAACAATTTGAATCGCTGTAGTATTAATCCCATGCGGCTCAATTTTTTGTTTAATATCTGTATTCACATGTCCAACTGGGGTGAAATGAATCGGAATATCTGGTCCTATATTACCAAGAAGTGCATTATCAGTTACACGCCCAAAAGGAACTGCCATAGTCGCGCCGTTTTTTTCAGAAATACCTAGCTCCTTCAACTTCCCTTGTTCTACTTGCTGTAAATATTTTTCTATGTACGTGGTCGTTGATGTTACGATTTCATTTACTTGCTTTGTATTTAAATTAATTATGGATACTTTTCCGTTTTTATCATTCTGTACTTTCATTAATGAATCTACATCGAATCCTTCATTAATTCGATCCTTTACTGCCTTCGTCATAATTGCCGTCGCCATTTTATGTGTCTCTACTTCCCCATATTTAATTAAGGTCGGTTGAATATTATTATTCACAATCCACAACCCTTGCGTAAGTAATATAACAAAAAGAATAAACGACATAAGCAGTATATACCGAAAGGCAATAGGTCCCCTTCGAAACCGCGAGTTTTTCGAGCGAAATATACTCATAAAAAAACCTCCTTCTTATATCATTTCTATGCAAGAAGGAGGGACGATATATGCTTATCTCATTTTTAATAATGCTTCTTTTCCGATTGTGCCAGTCGTAATACCTAAAGCTTCGGCTTCAATCGTTACTGATTCTAGCGGTGCTTCAAGAAGTTGTTCAATCGTTCTTACACCAACCGCACGGCCAGCAATAATTCCTCGATCACCTAATTTCTCATTTAAAAGACCTACATCTAATGCACCACACATAATATATCCTTTATCGCTCATTACAGCTAGCAAATTCGTCTTTGGAAGTTTCACGCTAACTGCAATAAACGTATAATTATCAATTATAATTGGCTCCACATTAACCATAGTTCACACTCCTCTCTTTCTTATCTGTATGACAAGAGAAAAATGAGTGTTACAAGTTAACTAGCCTATAGTTTAACGGAAGATGTATAAGTTATTAACATATCTGTTAACACATCTCTAAGTAGTTCTGGCATATAATATTGTTTGTCAGAAAGTGTGGATAGCTCTGGGTATAAGTAGCCAAATGTAAACATATCAATCGTTCCTACTGTATATATACGATCTAATTCCAGCGATTCCCCGTTAATTAATACATCTTCGAGTAAAATTTTATTCCCGGGAATCGTATCTGGAATGACTTCTACACCAGCGTAAATCATTTTCCCCATCACTTTTCCCCGAAATCCGAATCCTTTCACCTCAAGATTCTCCATATTCGGCTTACGTGCTTTCAAAATAACTTCTCTTAATATCTTTCCTGGAACTTTCAAAGCACACGGATTAATTGGATGTGGACAAATTCTGTGAATATCTCCGCGCGTTACAACACCCTCTTCTAACCCTTCAAGAAGTACACCAGCGTTCACCATGCCAATCTCTGCATTGCACCATGTTTTCAGCGCACTTGCTAACATGTGAGAAAACGGCGTCTCATGAAACCAATCAACCGGTAATGACTCTTTTAAATGAACGACAGACTCTGCCATTATATGCTCACTTTCTTCCTGCAGTATTTCAATTGTGGATAACGGCTCGCTATAAGCACCTAAACGTTCCGTCTTAATCGCCCTACCGTCTTTTTTCAGCAATTTCTTCATCTCTATATCCACAGTAAGCTGTACGTGACCAACGTAACGCCCCCACTTTTCACAACAACAAAGTAAAGTATTATTCAGTAGAATACCACGCTCAAATAAATGATGCGTATGTGCTCCTAAAATAACATCTATATCATAATGCTCTGCCATATACTCATCCATACTTTTTCCAAGGTGAGAAAGGACAACCGTAATATGAGCCTCATCTTTCACTTCTTCTAAAATAGACTCTAAATGAATAATGGGATCTTCAATATGCCAATCGAGCATCTGATAAAACTCTGGATAAGCTACCGTTAATCCGATAAAAGCAATGGTAATCCCATCCGTCGTTGTATGCAATTTATAAGGCCTTGCCCATGACGGACGTACCCCTTCTTTTTCAAATAAATTTGCGACAAGTATTTCAAATCCAGCATCATCATAGAGCCGATTCAAATGCTCCTTCGCTAACGTAATTCCTTCATTATTTCCGATCGTTACATAATCATATAACGCCTCATTCAAAAGCTTCGTATTCCCAAGTCCATTCGTCGCTTCCGAAATACTATGAAAACGATCCACATGATCGCCGATATCAACCGTCAAAACAGTCTCTCCCGCTTCCTGTCTTCGCTTTTTCTCCCCTAGAACAAACCGAGAAATTTGCGGCCAATTTTCAAAATGACTATGTATATCGTTTGTATGATAAAGGTGGATGATTGTTTCTTTATTTGTATTCAGAGAAAAAACCTCCTCTCAGTTCCTTACTGCCATTTACGCTATGCGCACACAATAATCCTGTAAATACTTTTCGTCTTTTCTTGCTATTTTACATTGTACTCGCATTGTGAGAAAAAGCAAAAGATTGTCCTTTTTATATGAGAAACTTTATTTTTGCCAGTGTGGGGATTTGTTGGTAGAGCGGGGATTTGTCAGAAAGTTAGCCGTGGGGATTTTCCCATAAGTTCTTTGCTGCATTTGTCAGTATTTTAATCTAAATTACTTTCAGTTGCCCTCTTTATGTATAAATGCTCCTTTCCTTTTTGAAGGGTACGGGGTATTCGTTCCTCTTGCTATGTCGTAATTTGTTGATAAGTCGATATCCCTTGTCGAATCGTCGATATATTGAAATAATCGCTGATATATTTCGAGTTATGGACGATATATTTGAAAAATCGCTGATATATTTAACTGAACACCCACCCGGGTATCCTCTCCCAAGCCAAGACAAATCCGCAAAACAAAAAAGCGCCCTGCACAGCAGGGCGCTTTCTTCATACATATATTATCCAGCTTTGCCTCCTAGACCCTCATGTCTAAGAACCTTCCGCACGAGAAGATAAAAAGCATCTTCTGTGCGAAAGAACCTTAGTCAACGGGTCTGAACAGTCGGCTCCGCATTTCTATTTAACCAATAGAACCTTCCATCTCAAACTTGATTAGGCGGTTCATTTCAACTGCGTATTCCATTGGAAGTTCGCGAGTGAATGGTTCAATGAAGCCCATTACGATCATTTCTGTAGCTTCTTGCTCAGAAATACCACGGCTCATTAGGTAGAATAATTGTTCTTCTGATACTTTAGATACTTTCGCTTCGTGCTCAAGTGAAACGTAATCGTTTTTGATTTCGTTGTAAGGAATTGTATCAGATGTAGATTGGTTATCCATGATTAACGTGTCACACTCGATGTTAGAGCGAGAGTTTTTCGCTTTTGGTCCGAAGTGTACGATACCACGGTAAGTTACTTTACCACCATGCTTCGCAATCGATTTAGAAACGATTGTTGAAGACGTGTTTGGTGCTAAGTGAATCATTTTCGCACCAGCATCTTGGTGTTGGCCTTTACCAGCAATCGCGATAGATAATGTTAAACCACGAGCGCCTTCGCCTTTTAAGATAACTGCTGGGTATTTCATCGTTAATTTAGATCCGATGTTACCGTCAATCCATTCCATCGTTGCGTTTTCTTCACAAACCGCACGTTTTGTAACTAGGTTGTATACGTTGTTCGCCCAGTTTTGGATTGTTGTATAACGGCAATAAGCATCTTTTTTAATGATGATTTCTACTACCGCACTGTGAAGTGAGTTAGTAGTGTAAACAGGTGCTGTACAACCTTCTACGTAGTGTACGTGTGCGCCTTCGTCTACGATGATAAGCGTACGTTCGAATTGTCCCATATTTTCAGAGTTAATACGGAAATACGCTTGAAGTGGTGTATCAACTTTAACACCTTTTGGAACGTAGATGAATGATCCACCAGACCAAACTGCAGAGTTTAATGCAGAGAATTTGTTGTCTGTTGGTGGGATTACTTTTCCGAAATGTTCACGGAAAATATCTTCGTTCTCTTTTAATGCGCTATCTGTATCTTTGAAGACGATTCCTAGAGCTTCTAGGTCTTCTTTCATGTTGTGGTATACAACTTCAGATTCGTACTGTGCAGATACACCAGCTAAATATTTTTGCTCAGCTTCTGGAATACCTAATTTATCAAATGTTGCTTTAATTTCATCAGGTACTTCATCCCAAGACTTCTCAGATTTCTCAGATGGTTTTACGTAGTACGTAATTTCATCGAAATCTAAGTCGTTTAAGTCGCCGCCCCATTGTGGCATTGGCATTTCGTAGAACTTATCCAGTGATTTTAAACGGAAGTCTAACATCCACTGTGGTTCTTCTTTCATACGTGAAATTTCTTCAACGATTTCTTTTGTTAAACCGCGTCCAGCACGGAAAATCGAAACGTCTTTGTCTTTGAAACCATATTTATAATCGCCGATATCTGGCAGTTGCTTCGCCATGTTGGTGTGTCCCTCCTTAGATAACCTCGTTTTTAGGAACCTTTAACATTACTTATCTTCGTTTAAGCCCTTTTCTAACGCTTTCCACGCTAATGTTGCACATTTAATACGTGCAGGGAACTTGCATACGCCTTGTAATGCTTCAATATCTCCTAAATCGATGCTGTCATCGTACTCTTTTCCTAGCATCATGTCAGAGAAAATTTTCGAAAGCTGAAGTGCTTCTTCAATTTTCTTACCTTTTACTGCTTGTGTCATCATTGAAGCTGAAGACATTGAGATTGAACATCCTTCGCCTTCAAACTTCGCCTCTTGCACAATACCTTCTTCTACTTTCATCGTAAGTTGAATACGATCGCCGCAAGTTGGATTGTTCAAGTTAACGGTAACACTATCTTCTAATACGCCATGGTTACGAGGATTTTTATAATGATCCATAATAACTTGACGATATAACGTATCTAAATTATTAAATGACATTTGTGAAATACTCCTTTGTCTTGATTAGCGAGTCAACAAATGTATCAATTTCTTCTTTTGTATTATATAAATAGAAGCTCGCACGTGCTGTTGAAGAAGCTTTTAGCCACTTCATAAGCGGTTGTGCACAGTGATGTCCTGCGCGAACTGCAATGCCTTCTACATCTAATACAGTCGCTACATCGTGAGGATGTACGTCTTCAATATTAAATGTAACAAGACCAGCGCGATGCTTTGGACCATAAATTGTAACGCCATCTACTTCTGATAGTCTTTCTAAAGCGTATTGCGCTAATTCATGCTCATGCTTTTCAATATTATCAAGACCGATTTCTTCTAGGAAATCGATTGCCGCACCAAGTCCGATTGCATTACCGATAATCGGTGTACCTGCTTCAAACTTCCACGGAAGCTCTTTCCAAGTAGATTCTTGTAAATCTACGAAATCAATCATTTCACCACCAAATTCAATTGGCTCCATATTGTTTAGCAATTCTTTTTTACCATATAATACGCCGATACCTGTAGGGCCACACATCTTATGAGCAGATAATGCGTAGAAATCACAGTTTAAATCTTGTACATCTACTTTCATGTGAGGTGTACTTTGTGCACCGTCAACGACCATAATTGCGCCATTTTCGTGTGCAATTGCTCCGATTTCTTTTACAGGGTTAATCGTTCCAAGTACGTTAGAAACATACATGATAGAAACGATTTTTGTATTCGGTGTAATTGTTTGACGAGCATCTTCTATTGAAATTGTCCCATCTGGTTGAAGCGGAAGATATTTTAAAGTTGCACCAGTTTTCTTCGCAACTTGTTGCCACGGAATGATATTACTATGGTGCTCCATGTAAGAAATAACGATTTCATCGCCCTCTTTTACATTTTCAAGACCATAGCTAGCCGCTACTGTATTTAATGCAGTTGTCGTTCCGCGCGTGAAAATAATCTCTTCCATTGATTTCGCATTGATAAACTTGCGAACTTTCTCACGTGCACCTTCATACGCGTCGGTAGCTTTCGTACCGAGCGTATGAACACCGCGATGCACGTTAGAATTATATTCTTTATAGTAACGTTCTAACGTTTCAATGACTTGAATTGGTTTTTGAGAAGTTGCTGCACTATCGAAATAAACAAGTTGTTTGCCGTTCACTTTTTGATCAAGAATTGGAAACTGTTTGCGTATTTCATGAATATTCATTAGCGAACTTTCCTTTCAATTACCTCAACAAGCTGTGCCTTTACTCCTTCAATTGGAAGCTCATTAACTACAGGTGCTAAGAATCCATGGATGACTAAACGTTCTGCTTCGCGTTTTGGAATACCACGGCTCATCAAGTAGTATAGTTGGACTGGATCTACGCGACCTACTGAAGCTGCGTGACCTGCCATTACATCATCTTCGTCGATTAAAAGAATTGGGTTTGCATCACCGCGAGCTTTTTCATCTAACATAAGAACGCGAGAAGATTGTTGTGCATTTGATTTAGATGCACCGTGTTCAATCTTACCAATTCCGTTAAAGATAGATGTTGCACTATCTTTTTGTACACCGTGTTTTAAAATCCAACCTTCAGAATGTTTACCGAAGTGAACAACTTTAGTTGTAAAATTTTGTGTTTGGTTGCCACGGCCAATTGTTACTGTTTTCGTATCAGCATATGAACCGTCGCCCATTAAGTTCGTAACGTTCTCTGAAATTGTGTTTCCGTCATTCATAAGGCCTAGAGCCCAATCAATACGGCCGTCGCGTCCTACAACGCCGCGGCGGTTAACGTAAGTTGTTACGTCTTTTGCTAATAGATCAACCGCACCGAATTTCACTTGTGCGCCTTGTTCCACGATTACTTCTGCTACGATATTTGCAATACCTTTAGCATTTTCATTTGCAACATAGTTTTCTACATAAGTTGCAGTACTGTTCGCATCAGCTACGAATAGTACGTGGTTATATACGTTAGCTTCTTCGCCGTCTACTAAGAATACAGCTTGAAGTGGAGTTTCAAGAACAACGTTTTTCGGAACATATACGAATGCACCACCGTTGATTAATGCAGCATGAAGTGCAGTTAGACGATGCTCGTCTACTTTCACGCCGTCTTTCATTAAGTACTTTTGTACTAGTTCAGCATGCTCAGTTGCTGCTGTTACGATGTCTGTAAAAATAACACCTTTTTCTTTTGCTTCGTCTGCTAAAGAAACGAATGCAGTTGTACCAGTGCGTTGTACTAATACGCTGTTATTTTCATCGATTAAGTTTTTCACTGCTTCTGGAAGTTCAGTTAAAGAACTTACAGGCTCTTGCTTAGCAGCGTCGCCTTTTCCGATAAAGTCCCATTTGTCAATTTTCGTTTTATCAGGCGTTGGCATTGGAAGTTCAGTTGCTTGTGCAAGAGCTTGTAAGCGGAACTCAGTCAACCAAGCAGCTTCGTTTACTTCGCTTGCGCGTTGACGGATTGTTTCTTGATCGAAAGGTAATGTACCGATTGTCATGTTTATGCTCCTCTCTTACGCTTCTTGCTCTGTTGTTTCGTCTTCAATACCTAATTCTTTTTTAATCCAGTCGTAACCTTCAGCTTCTAGACGTTGTGCAAGCTCAGGGCCACCAGATTTAACGATACGACCGTTCATCATAACGTGAACGAAGTCTGGAGTGATGTAGTTTAATAAACGTTGGTAATGCGTAATCATTAGGCAGCCGAACTCTTCGCCGCGCATTTCGTTAATACCTTTAGATACAACTTTTAATGCATCGATATCAAGACCTGAGTCGATTTCATCTAAGATTGCGATTTTTGGCTCAATCATCATTAATTGAAGGATTTCATTACGTTTTTTCTCTCCACCAGAGAAACCTTCGTTTAAGTAACGTTGTGCCATTTCTGGATCCATTTCTAGGAATTCCATGTTTTTATCTAATGTACGGATAAATTTCATAAGAGAAATTTCATCGCCTTCTTCACGACGTGCGTTAATTGCAGAACGTAAGAAGTCAGCGTTTGTTACTCCGCTAATTTCACTTGGATATTGCATTGCTAGGAATAGACCTGCTTGTGCGCGCTCGTCTACTTCCATTTCTAATACATCTTCACCGTCGATGATGATGCTACCTTCTGTTACTTCATACTTTGGGTGACCCATAATTGCAGAAGATAAAGTTGATTTACCTGTTCCGTTAGGTCCCATAATTGCGTGGATTTCTCCACCTTTTACTTCAAGGTTTACACCCTTTAAAATTTCTTTGCCATCAATTGATACGTGTAAGTCTTTAACCGTTAATGTAGAACCAGCCATCTCAATACCTCCATTAATCCTATATATACATTTTAAAAATTCCTAAAACGTTCATATTCTCATTTTATTCTCATTCTAATTTTATATCAAATAAAATGATATCGCAAACGACGAAAAAAAGTAACCGTTTTTTCACAAATGTATATAAGTATTTCCTTCACATCTTTCTATGATACACCTTTCTTCTTATTTATATAAAGAAAAAAGGACTGGTAATTTTCCAGCCCTTTCCTTATATTTATTCACTTACCGGAAGTACAGCACCTTTATATTCTTTATTAATAAAATCTTGAATTTCTTTTGAATGTAGCACTTCTACTAGCTCTTTAATTTCTTTTTTCTTCTCATCACCTTTACGAACTGCAATGATGTTTGCATACGGAGAGTCTGCTCCTTCAATCGCAACTGCATCCTTTGTTGGATTTAATTTTGCATCAATTGCATAGTTTGAATTAATAAATAAAGCATCACCTTCATTATTTTCATACAGCTTTGGTGACAATCCAGGCTCTACATCTGTTTTAAACTTTAAGTTTTTCGGATTTTCGACTACATCTTTTACTGTTGCCTTAACAACATCTACTCCGTCTTTTAATTTAATAACGCCGCCTTTTTGTAACAGTGCTAGCATACGGCCACGCTCCGCTACGTTATTACTCATAATCACTGTCCCGCCATCTGGTAAGTCTTTTAAGCTTTTATACTTCTTAGAATAAATACCCATCGGCTCTAAATGGATTTTTCCTGCGTTTACAATTTTATATCCCTTTTCTTGAATTTCTTTATCTAAGTACGGAATATGCTGGAAGTAGTTCGCATCAATTTCTTTATCCGCTAACGCTTTATTTGGCAGTACATAATCCTGAAACTTTTTAATCTCTAACTTAATGCCTTTTTTCTCTAATATCGGCTGTGCCTTTTCTAAAATAACAGCGTGCGGCACGTTAGAAGCTCCCACAACAAGCTTATTCTCTTCCTTCCCTCCGCAAGCAGCTAATGTAAATACAGATAATGCTGTAACAACTGACAATAGAATCTTTTTCATATGACGTCCCCTTCTCCCTATAGTTATGTAGTAAAAAAGGACCGGCATACACCAGCCCTTTTTCAGCAATTATTCTTTTACAGGAACAACTGCACCTTTATATTCTTTAGTAATAAAGTCTTCAATTTCTTTAGAATGTAATACTTCTACAAGCTCTTTAATCGCTTTTTTATCTTTATCACCTTTACGAACCACTAGTACGTTTGCGTATGGAGAATCATCGCCTTCAATTGCAATTGCATCTTTTTCTGGGTTTAATTTCGCATCAATTGCATAGTTCGAGTTAATTAAAACAGCGTCGCCTTCTTTATTGTTATACACTTGTGGCAACAAACCAGGCTCAATATCCGTTTTGAATTTTAAGTGTTTCGGATTATCTGCAATATCTTTTGGAGTTGCACTAACTGGATCTACTCCGTCTTTAATTTTTAAAATGCCTTCTTTTTGTAAAATTGCTAAACCACGTCCATGGTCAGTAACGGAATTACTCATAATAATTGTCGCCCCGTCTGGAAGTTCTTTTAAACTCTTATATTTTTGAGAATATACACCAATTGGTTCAATATGAATTTTCCCTGCTATTTCAAAATCATATTTTTTATCTTTAATTTCTTTTTCTAAATACGGAATGTGCTGGAAATAGTTTGCATCTAATTCCTTATCCGCTAACGATTTATTTGGCAACACGTAATCTTGGAATTTTTTCACTTCTAATTCAATTCCTTTTTTCTCAAGTAACGGTTTTGCTTTTTCTAAAATTTCAGCATGCGGTACGTTAGAAGCACCAACAACAAGTTTCTTTTCATCTTTATCTTTCCCGCCACAAGCAGCTAACCCAAAAATTGAAGTTGAAATAAGTGCCGTAAGTAATAATTTTTTCATTTAAAATATCCTCCCGTTTTTATTATCGTTTATCTATTCGAGTCGTTAAACTATCACCAATCCACTGGATTAAAAATACAACTAGTAATACACAAATTGTCGCAACGATTGTTACATCGTTATTCCCTCTCTGGAATCCTTCTAAGTAAGCAAGTGTTCCAAGGCCACCAGCACCAACAACTCCCGCCATTGCTGTATAGCCTACTAAAGCAATTGTCGTAACCGTAATACCAGATACTAATGCTGGTAATGATTCTGGAATTAACACTTTCAAAATAATTGTGCTTGTTTTTGCTCCCATTGCTTTTGAAGCTTCAATTACACCTTTATCAATTTCGCGAAGTGCAATTTCAACCATTCTCGCGTAGAATGGTGCGGCTCCAATAATTAAAGCCGGCAGAGCTGCACTTGCTCCAAGAATTGTTCCAAGAAGAATCTTTGTAAATGGGATTAATAAAATAATTAAAATGATGAACGGTATAGAGCGGAATATATTTACGAATGCTCCAATCACCGTATTAATTGATTTGTTTTCCCATAAATTATCTTTTGCTGTCATGAAGAGTAACAATCCTAAAATGAGTCCTAAAACAAATGTCGCAAGAGCTGCGATTGCCGTCATATATAACGTTTCACCAGTTGCTTCTAACATTTGATTCCAATCAACATTTGCGAGTAACTTATCCATGTGCAATCACCTCCAGCTCTACTTGATCTTGATGAATTCCTTCTATTGCTTGCTGGATCGCTGTTTCCTCACCATTTAAATGAACAACTAAACTACCGTAAGAACCGTTATTCGTTTGTGCAATATTTCCTTGCAAAATGCTAACTTCTATATCACTGCGTTGCATTAATCGTTGAAGCACTGGTCTTTCTACAGCCTCACCGATAAACTGCAAACGAATTACTTTTCCATCTGGATATTTTTCAATTAAACTTTCAATTGTTTCATTTGTATCTTCAGAATCTGTTAACTGCTGTACAAATCGTTTCGTAATATCTTGCTTCGGATTACGGAATACATCAAGTACTGGACCTGTTTCTACAATCTTTCCTCTCTCCATTACCGCCACTCGGTTACAAATCTTTCGAATCACGTGCATTTCATGTGTAATGAGTACAATTGTTAAACCAAGACGCTTATTAATGTCTAATAGTAAATCTAAAATTTGATCTGTCGTTTCCGGATCAAGAGCTGACGTTGCTTCATCACATAAAAGCACTTGTGGATTGTTAGCTAATGCTCTTGCAATCCCGACGCGTTGCTTTTGTCCTCCACTCAGCTGAGATGGGTACGCGTCTCCTCTTCCTTCTAATCCAACAAGATGAATTAATTCATCAACACGTTTTCTTCTCTTCGCTTTATCAACACCTGCAATTTCAAGTGGAAACTCAATATTTTCACGTACAGTTCGTGACCAAAGTAAGTTGAAGTGTTGAAAAATCATTCCGATTTCTTGTCTTGCCTTACGAAGTTCACTTCCTGTAATTGCTGATATAACACGATTCGCAATTGTAATTTGGCCAGAAGTCGGTTTCTCTAACTGATTAAACAATCTGATTAACGAACTTTTTCCAGCGCCGCTATATCCAATAACACCAAATATTTCGCCTTTTTCTATTTTTAAATTGGCGTTATCTACAGCAGTGACATCACCGCTTTTCGCCTTATATATTTTCTTTACGTTCTCTAATAGAATCATGATGTTCACCCCTTTTTTGTTTGGATCGACTCCGCAATTTTTTATTTTTAATGCGTGTAGTCCACTGTTATCATTACTTTTATTATTTGAATGTCCTCCACATTCAAACAATAAAAAAACCTTTCTGCTTTAGAGAAGCAGAAAGGTTTATATGCGTATATAACAACATTATCCCTCTCTCTCATCTCTCAAAGCATTCGCTTTGCAGGAATTGGCACCATTTCAACATAAGTTGACGGTTGCCGGGCTTCACAGGGCACAGTCCCTCCACCTCTCTTGATAAGAGAAATCAGATTCAATTTTCGTCTGATTTGAAATTTATGAAATTGTCTATATTTTATGACTTGAATTGTATCAATATACACTCACCATGTCAACAGAAATTTTCGCAAAAAATGAAACTTCAGAATTTTAAGCACCTACTGACATCGGTTTACATATATGAAACATCGATTCCACTAATAACATCGTTCGGTACGTTCCTGAATATTGTACACGTCCATCGTTCATTAACATTTGCAATCGTACATTTCCATTCACCAATTGTTCTATATCCTTTTCATCTAAGCAAATGATTTGTTCCGTTCCTCTTTCCTCATGTACCAGCTCTATATAATCTCTTGAAATTTGTAACGAACAACTTTCATCTCCAAAGCGAAAATTAACAGTTTTTTCTTCTTGTCTTAAAAGCGGTTCTAAATGATATTGACCATTAGCGTAATTTACAAATGATTGAAGCAAAGAATATAATCTCACCCTAAATCACATCCTTCATATCACTTTCTATTACATACCATTCCCTCTCACTAAAGAGCAATCCTGTTATTTTCGCTCGACAAATACTGTATCCACCCTGCATCTCGACATATTTCCCAAGAAATATGTCGAGGCGGCAAAAATTTTGCCGCCTACTTTAATTCCGTATATAAATATTCAACCGAATGAAATGCGTATATCTTCTTCATCAGTGTCCCATTTTCAAAAACAAGTAAACAAGGTACACTTTCAATCCCATACTCTTTCGCTAAATACGGAGCATAATTTAAATCTAACATCCCAATTTTGAGGCCTTCAATTGTCATCTCAACGACTGTTAACATCTTTTTTGCTAATTGGCATGTTCCACACATTGGAGTATATACATATAATACTGTTTTTTCTTCGTTCTCTATTAGGGCTGTAGCTTCGGCTCCTGTCCAATCAATCACTTCTATCATTCCTTACCGTAAATATTCTGTATAAACGTCAATGTCGGCTCCCCATAATACATTTGCTAAGTGTGTAGATGGCGCAGTTGCCACTTCTCGGTACGAGCGATCAATATAGATATGCTCGGCTTGCGGAAATTCTTTTCGAAATTGTTTCCTTAACTTTTCTCCAGCATCATCAGCATCCACTAGCACATACACTTCCTTATCAAAAAACTGATCAACGAGCTCATCCATTTTCGACAAACCAATTGTACCATTTGTACAAACAATTTCCACCGGTTCACGAATAATAGATTCAATCTTTCTTCTATCTGATGTACCTTCTACAATAATGACTTTTTCTACATAAATCATATGTCATCACCCGATCACCATATACTATATAACCTTGAACTTAGTATATAGTATATTCGTTATTTTCATGTTGTTTCCTGTTTATTTTTGCAAAAGAAAAGCGGAAGCGGCTCGTTTAGAACAGGAGGGCATTGGAACTCCTGAACTAGAGGCGCCTTTTGCCTCAAGTGAAGGAGTGAAATGACCGACTGTTCTAGCCGCTGGAGCTAGACAACGAAAAGCGGAACCGACTGTTTAGCCCTGTTGGCTAAGGTTCTTTCGTACAGAAGACGCTTTTTGTCTTCTCGTACGGAAGGTTCTTAGACATGAAGGGCTAGGAGGTGGAGCTGGACAATGAAAAGCGCAAGCGGCTCTTTCAGATTGTGAGGGGGATGGAGCTTCTGACGTAAAGGCGCTTTTGGCCTTGCAGGAAGAAGCGAAGCCACCGAACAATCTAGCCGCTAGAGCTGGACAATGAAAAGCGCAAGCGGCTCGTTTAGATTGTGAAGACTTATGAAACCTTACCACAAAACAGTTTTTCTCATAATAGCTTATTTATTTACATATAACTTGAATTTCATTATTTCACATAAAATAAAAAAGGACAGCACAAAGGCTGTCCTTTAGTCGACTATAATTAGTCTTGGTTTGTCATTTCTGCATATTTTTCTGCAGTTAATAACTTCTCAACTTGGCTTGCATCAGAAAGTTCAACTTTAACCATCCATGCACCCTCGTATGGAGATTCGTTAACAAGTTCTGGTTGGTCACTTAATTCTTCGTTTACTGCTACAACTTTACCGCTTACAGGTGCGTATAACTCAGAAACTGTTTTAACAGATTCTACGCTTCCGAATGGCTCGTCAGCTTCGATTGTTGCACCTACTTCAGGAAGTTCAACGAATACGATATCGCCTAGCTCACCTTGTGCAAAGTGAGTGATACCGATAACAACTTCATTACCTTCAGTTTTTACCCATTCGTGTTCTTCAGAGTAACGTAAATTATTTGGAATGCTCATGACTGTACCTCCAGTGAATGTATTAATTATGTAAAAATACCTTATTGGTACTTTTTCCACACACTTTCAAACTGCTCTTCGTTAAAACCAAGTGTTACATTCGTTCCATCTGTTACAATTGGACGTTTAATCAACATGCCATCAGATGCTAAAAGCTCATACATTTCGTCTTCGCTTGCATCTTTCAACTTATCTTTTAGACCAAGTTCACGGTAACGCATTCCACTTGTATTAAAGAATTTTTTTAATGGTAATTCACTTTTTTCATGTAAATTACGTAAATCTTCTTTTGATGGTGGATTTTCAACAATATGAATCATCTCATATGCTACATCGTTTGCCTCAAACCATTTCTTTGCCTTTTGACATGTGCCACACTTTGGATATGAATAAAATGTTACTGTCATAAATTCACCTACTTTTTTACTAACCTTTACCTTTATCATATAGAAAACGTTTTATTATTTCAAACCATTATTCGCTAAACTTTTACTTATTTCGTGATAATTTTTAATAATCCTGCGAATTTTTCTTATTTTTCCGCCATTTGTTAAGAAAAAAATAAATATATAAATTTTTTAGATTCTGCACCAAACATATATCTTAAACAAGCGTTTGATTAATTCTCCATTTTTCTTTCTTAACCTTTGAACTACAGGAGTTTCTTCCTACCGAACATACAGCTTAAACAAACGTTTGATTAATTCTCCATTTCTCTTTGTTAACCATTGAGTTACATCAGTTTCTTCCTACCGAACATACAGCTTAAACAAACGTTTGATTAAAAAAATAAGAAGCCTCGTTTACAGGCTCCCTCATCATCTATTCAAATAATCTGCGATGGTTTGAAATACGACGATATACATATTATGAATACTTTCTTCTGTATTTCCACCATTAGATAAACCAATTGCCCATTGTTGCCCTTCACCACTTCCGATATTTGCAAAGCCTTGCGTATACATAGCATTTACATCTTTTCGTGCACTGTTATACTCTATTCCTTTTGTAATAAAAATTGAATATGATTTATCTTGTAAACCGATAAAAAACACTGGTTTCTTTAGCGATGAAAATACATTTTTATACTGCTCTGTTGAGGCTTCTTGAAAGTGATCTTTCATTATGAGAAAACCATCCACTTCCTTAGATTTCTTTTCCAGTTCCTCTAACTTCATTTCTTCAAACTTTACATTCCTAAACATATCTTTCGGCTTTTCTCCAACAACTCCAATTACGAGTGCTCTTCCGTTATATTCTAATTTCTCTCCTGCTTTATCCTTTGCACACCCAGCACCTACTAGGCATATCAATATAAAAAATAAGAAATACGATAAACGCTTCATTTAGCACCCTCTCCTTCTTTTTAGTCAAGTGACAAAAACGTAAGGTTAATTCAAGAAAATGTAAGTAAAATCGATAGCCCAATTCACGTTTCTATATTATAATCAATTGAATTTACTTACATTACTAAACATAGGAGATCAACATGAAGAAATTTAAACTTTCATCTTTTCTTCCGTTAAGTTATATACTTCTACTCGTGCTCGTAAGTCCCCTTTACGACGTATTAAATAAATCGACTGTTCACGCAGTAGACGTTACAACTGTAGTAGATGATTGGATTCCATTTGTAAAAGCATTTATTATTCCTTATTTACTTTGGTTTCCATACTTATACGGCGCACTTATTTATTACTGCTTTGCTGACCGAAAGCAATATTATGTCACTTTAAGTAGTGTTATTTTTGGAAAGCTTGCTTGTTTTTCTATTTATTATTTTTGGCAAACAACTGTACCGCGTCCGACTGTCGTTGGAACAGATGTATTTTCTGAACTAGTTCGCTATATTTATAGTATCGACCAGCCAGTAAACTGTTTCCCTAGCATTCACGTTCTTACTACATTTGTAATTATGTTAGCTGCCTTTAAGCGTAGAGAACAGCATGCTTTTGAATATTACATCCTTACTTTCTTCGGTACACTTATTATTTTATCAACGCTATTTACGAAGCAGCATGCCTTTGTAGATGCCATTTCTGGAATGACGCTTGCAAGTATACTTTACTTCGGCGTTCAGCTCTTATTGGCCAAAGAACCAATAAGAGTTCCAGTAAAACAAAATCATAGAATGTAGCATGACAAAAAAGCAGACTGTGGCTTCTCAGTCTGCTTTTATATATTATTAAGGAGATTTTCAACTTAAGATTGCGGTACAGTCATATCACCAGAGTGAATACGACCTGCTTTTTTAAGAGCAATGTAAAGTATATAAGAAACAGCTACTGGAATGACGATATAAGTAATTACCATCGCCGGGAGAACTTCCCATCCTTGGCTGGAAATTAAATTAATTGGTGCGATAAGAGAACTTAATCCAAGACCTGCAATTTCCTTTCCTGCTTCCAGTTGGAAAATTAATGCGGATACTGGACCGACTATAGCACTGGCAACGACAGTTGGGACGAGAATCATTGGATTTTTAGTGATATTTGGTAACTGTACTTTCGGAGTACAAAGTGCTTGAGCTAATATGCCACCTAAATTATTTTCTTTCGCTGAGATGACAGAGAATCCGATAAACTGAGCGACGCATCCGGCAAGAGCAGCACCACCTGCAACACCGTCTAAGCTAAGTGCAATTGCTAACGCAGCTGATGAAGCTGGAGAGATAAGTAATAGCCCCCAAACTACTGCAATGACGATAGAAGCGATGAATGGGCTACCAGCTGAGCTATCTTTAATAAACGCTCCAACTGTATTTAAAACAGGAGTAATATTATGAGATAACCAAATACCAACTAAACCAGAACCTAATATGGCCGCAAATGGAACGAGCATCATATCTAACGCAGTTTTTCCACTTAAACGTTTACCAATATATACAGCTAAAGTTGCTGTTAATAATGCACCGATTGGCTCACCTGTTTTAATAATTAGACCGGCTTCAGTAATTGAAATGGATCCGGCACCAATTGCTCCGGCTACCATCGCCGAGAAGATTACAAGACCGTTTGCACCGAGCATAAAAGCAATTCCGGCACCAATTGCCGGTGCCATTAGTGATTTTGCAACAACTCCGATTGTAATAAGTAATGGTATATCAACAATTCTTCCTATATTTTCGATCAGTAAACCAATTCCGAGGGATACGAAAATACCTTGTGCGATTCCAGCAGATGCTTTAAATACACGAGACATTATATATTCCTTCATTTGTTTCACCTTCTTCTATAAGTTAGTAACCAATTGTTTTCATATAATCACGTAAAATATCGTTTGATTTTGCGAATCGAGATTCTTCATCCTCTGTTAAATTGAGTTCTACAACTTCTCTTATACCATCTCTAGTAATAATAGCTGGTACTCCTGTACAAATATCATATTCACCGTACTCACCATCTAAAATGGCTGATACAGCAATGACACGGTGATCATCATTAAAGATTGAACTCGCAATATATGCTAGAGAATTTCCAATTCCGTAATAAGTAGTTCCTTTACGTTTATAAATTTCCCAACCAGCTTTTGCAGTCTTCTCAACAATTTCATCTAAATCTATTTTACCAAATCGTTCTTTTTGTTCTTCTAAAATTTGCAGAATTGGCTTTCCACCAACAGTTACGTGAGACCAAGCAACCATTTGAGAATCACCATGTTCTCCTAATGAATACCCATGAATACTACGAGGGTCTACATGTAACATTTCAGATAAAATTGTTCTTAAGCGAGAAGAATCTAATGATGTACCTGTACCGATTACGCGATTTCTAGGTAATCCAGATAATTTCCACACTTCATATGTAATAATATCAACTGGGTTCGATGCAAGTAAGAAAATACCATCAAATCCACTTTCCATTACGCCGCCAACAACACTTTCCATAATCTTCGCACTCGCTCCTAAAGTATCTAAGCGACTTTGTCCAGGTTTTGGTGCTGGCCCTGCTGTAATAATAACAATGTCCATATCTTTGCAGTCTTCATAGCTTCCTGCATATACTTTTGTTCTTGTATTTGTAAAGTTAATGCAATGTGATAAATCCATCGCTTCCCCAACTGCACGTTCATGATTTATATCAATTAATAATAGCTCTTCGCAAATACCTTGATTCACAATAGAATACGCACAACTTGATCCAACTAATCCAGTACCGATAATTGCAATTTTTCTTGTATGTCTTTTCATAGCAATCTCTCCTAATTGATCATATAATCTATTTCTTTTGCTCTTTACACTCCTAATTATAAAGGTTCTCACGATAGAAACCATGGATACTTTGTGAAATATTGAGCAAAGTGTTTGTCCTTTTTGTGAATTGTTATATTCCATTTTCGTCATATTTGTTACAGCTGGAAAAATATTTATTATGTATTTATTGACATATACAAAAAGAAAACGAGCGAATCCATTTTCGCTCGTTTTTTCATCCTATTATTCTGCACTTAACTGACTTTTCAATTGCTGCACAATCATCGGATTGGCAGGTGCTGCCGGTTTGTAATAACTTTTTTGCTTTGCGTACTCATACATATTACGTTGGCGCATCTCATCTTGATTACGAATTTGAATTAACGTTTGATGTAACTGCTCATTATCAGACTGAGCAATATAATTTGCATAGCTTGTTAAACTTGCATTTAATCCTGCTAAATAATCATTTACCATATCTTTTTCATTCATGTTCCGCTTCCTCCTATCCTAGGAAAGTCATTAATTGCTGTTTCGTATTTCGTGCATCTTGCGCATCCTTTTGTAACATTTGTTTCAATTGTGGATCTGTACACGTTTCTGCATACTGCTCCAACTTGTTAATAATTGTTGCGTGTCCACCAATTAAATGACGTAAGTTTTCTACTTCAAGCTCTGTTAAATTTTGCATGGAATACTCCTACCTTTCTTTATTCGTTCACTGTTAGTATTTAGCTATTTTTTGATTGTATACATAAATTAACTTTTTCACGTGCATACAAAATAAAAGATGAATAGCTAAACCATTCATCTTTTATACTCGTTATGTATTTATTTTTATAGAGAT
>NZ_JBNLYC010000032.1:0-41647 GCF_050172015.1 Bacillus sp. GMa5/1
TAATTCCAATAACAAGGAAATTATACCATTTATTAATGTTTTAGTCTATCTTTTCTGAAAATTAAATAAATAAAATTCTTGTATTCCCTCAATATTCAGATAAACATAATAACTTTTTTACGTTTCATCTTCAAAGTCAATAATGACTCCTGTTAGAACCGCTACATTACCAATCGATTGGATCCCGTGACCAATAAAATCCACCTTAAATTCTTCCTACTTTAATTTATGTAATGATATAATAACACTAAATTTTCAACACGTGCTTAATAGATTGGGGACTTATAATGGATAAACCTCTCACTGCATTACAAACTATTATTATACATATGAATACAACTGAGCATTGGCATGATTTTATTTGTTACTGTCAGCATCGCGAAGCGGGACTTCGAAAATTAGCTTTTAAACATTTAGAGACATTTATTACAAATGCAAAGAAATGGGAATCAAAAGATCAAGAAGAGTTTGCCATTTCGCTGTTTACTATTTTAGATGTATTAAACGAAAAAGATGAGGTCTTAACTTTCTCACTAAATAGTTTTCTAATTGACATTCTATATAGATGGACAGAAAACAACCCATTTGATTCAAGACCTTTTAGATGGATAGGAATTTATATGGACTCTAGCAATAAAGAAGACGATTTAGAAAAATCCCTTCGAAAAGCGATTGAATTAGGTGGTGATACCGAACAAGAAGCCATGATATACCTAGTTTCTAATTACATCAATACTTTAGAATTTGGTACACATGAATTCCCTTCAGGTTATTGCGGAGATTTAAGTGAATGTATAGAAAAACTTCCCTATATGCTTCAATTAATTGATAGAATTCAGAATAAGGACATAAAGGAGCAAAACATTGGGCAAATACAAGAACAACTACACCTTATTCTAGATTGGTTAAAACATACACAAATTCCAGTAGATGCCGTTCGTGTACGGGAAAAAGAACAAACTAAGGAATTAGAAAAGGTCATTGTATATTATTTACACAACAGCTCAAGTCGTTAATTCATCGTGTACAGAGATAATAAAGTTGTTTAAAAAACGCCAATCATGTTATTCAACAATCGGGCTATATAACGGAATAAATCCTTGTAAAAATTAAAAATATTTGAAATAATCGTCATTAAGTTGAAGTAGAGCGATTGCAGAAAAAGGTGATACGACTTTTTCTTACTTAATAATTGCACGATAGTTAAAAAATTCAACTAATTATATTCCGAAAGGGTGTGTGTAGTATCTTATCAACTAATGTTTTTACTTATAAATCTAAGGATGGAAAAACAATAATAATTAGAGAAGCTAAAGAACGGGATGCAGAAAGAATACTAGATTCTGCTTCAAAAGCTTTAATAAACGCTCCATACATGCTAAGTACGGTTGAGGATGTAAAAAAGGTGCGTATCGATGCTATTCAAAAAACGTTAAAAGCTTATCATGAAAATCCAAATTATGTACAGTTTATTGCTGAAGTTGATGGTAAGTTAGTCGGTGCAATAGATTTTAAGAACGGAAACAAAGAAAAAATTAGTCATCAAGGGGCTTTTGCGATGACCATACTACCCGAATATCGAAATTATGGTATTGGAAGAGCTCTTCTAGAAACGTTAATCAATTGGGCTAAAAATAACAGTAAGATTGAAAAAGTTTGTCTTGAGGTAATGGAAGATAATCTAGGTGCAATCCAGTTATATAAGAATCTAGGCTTCTTTGAAGAGGGTAGAAAAGCAAAGGGTGTAAAATTGGATGGTAGCTATCAAGATTTAATATTAATGGCTTTATTCGTTTAAAATTGAACATTAATTTCAATATAAAAAGAGGGTCTTCATAGTCATCTCCCTGTTAAGTAGACAGTAATAGAAACCCTCTTTTTATATTTATCCCACATTAGCTTGCAGTAAAACTCCCCACTGATTATAGTTTCACTTTATTTTAATCCTTTAATTAAAGGTGACGCTTCCCCACTATGGAAAATCCATAGGTCATGAAGTGATCTCGTACATCCAACATATAGTAACTTTGCATCATGTTTTGTGTCTTTGTAATGTTCTTCATCCACATCAATTAAAAGCACCGCATCAAATTCTAAACCTTTCGCTAAATAGACAGGTACTACTGATATACCACCTTCATATTTACTTTGGTTTGCTTCAATTACGTTTACCGTTAATCCTGCATTTGTTAATTCCACATATATATCACGGCATTCATCTTCTATTCTTCCGATTACCGCAATTGTTTTCACATCTGCATTTTGCAAATGTTTTACCGTCTTCACAATTTCAGTAAATTGATTTTCCGCATGAATTACTTTCACATCTTCTCCACTGCGGAAGACTGGTGTTGCGAGTCCTACTGGGATTTCTGCATTTTTAATTATTTCATTTGCAAATTCAATAATTTCTTTTGTAGAACGATAACTTCTTGTCAATTCATAATAACCGGTTTCTTGGAATACTTCCTTAAAAGCATTCCAATCTTCAATTCCTTGGTAATCATAAATCGCTTGCGATAAATCACCTAATATAGTGAAAGAATTACCTAATGTAATTTCTTTTAATACATAAACTTGGAAAGGCGAAAAATCTTGCGCTTCATCAATAACAACGTGATGAAACTTCTGCCCGATTTCAATCCCTGTTATACGATGATGTATGTATATTAAAGCTGGTAAATCTTCTACATACACTTCTTTTTTACGACAACTCTTTTCTGTTTCTTTAACAAGTTCTTCAGGTAATACCTCGAGTATTTCTTTACTTTTTACTATTGAACTATACAGTGAAAGAGCACTCATTTTCGGCCAAAACTTCATATATGCGTTCAGTCTCTTAGTCGCTTCTTTTTTAAGTAATTTTTTCTCGTTTGTTTCCCCGAATTTTTTAAGTTCAATTTCAATCCAGCGCTTCATTCGTCCTACTAATCGTTCTCTTCTTTTCTGTAAAGGATAATGTTTATATTCAACTTGCATCCATTTTTTAATATCTTCTACTGGAATAATCGCTCTATCCCACGCCTCAAAATCTTTTGTCGGAACTAACTCATTTTCAAATTGGATCATTCTCTCTTCAATAAACGTCTTAAATTCCAACGTACCCTTTAATTTACCTAGCATTATCTTCTTTTCATCACGATTAATTGAAAATGCTTCTTTCAATTTTTCTTCTGTCTGCTTTAGTTTCACTGAATCATCTAACGTACGTAATGCCCAATCCGGAAACGTTGTTTGACTAATATTCCCTACACCTAATTCAGGAAGTACACTCGAAATGTAGTCTAAAAACAGACTATTCGGCGCAAATACGATCATTCTTTCTGCTTCTAGTTGTTCACGATATTCATAAATTAAAAAAGCAAGGCGATGTAAAGCAATTGTTGTCTTTCCGCTCCCTGCAACCCCTTGAATAAGTAATGGTAAATTTCTTTCCGCTCGAATAATATCATTTTGTTCCGATTGAATCGTTGAAACAATATCCTTTAGCTTATTATCTTTATTCTCACCTAATCGATATAGAAGAAAATCATCGGCATGCGATACATCTTCATTTCCTTTTACATATGTATCAACAACACGTTCAAGTTCTCTTTTTCGAATGGAAATGTTTCGTTTTAAATACACATCACCTTCTACTAACCCATCTGGTGATTGATAAAATGCTAATTCTTCTCCACCGGTAAATGAATAAAACATACTTGCGACAGGCGCCCGCCAATCAATAATGATTGGCTTCATCGTGTCCACATCCGAAACCCCTACTTTTCCGATATAAATCGGCATAACTTCTTCTTTTCCATCTTCCTGAAAATCTAACCTTCCAAAGTACGGCTCTTGCACACCAATACGTAAGTTTTGTCTATTAGACTCCCTCATACTTTCAAGAATTTGCTCTTTAAAATCTTCTCCATAATAAACCGGGGTTTTTTCAAGCTTATCCAATTGCTCATCCATCGTATGTAAAGTATCCTTCATTTTTTGTAACTCATCTTCAAATATGTTGCTCATTTCGACGATTCCCTCCTGTCCGTTCTAATTTTTCAGTCGAAGTATCATTGTATTAAAAACCCAATCATAAAGTCAATAGTTTCCGTTTAAATTTTCCGAAAAAACTTACTTTTCATCTTTCTAATTTAAAAAGAATATGCAACATCTAAATCACACAAATACACATATAGTATAGTGATGCATACAAAAGATACTACTTTCTATTTGTCTCCTATTTAATTTATCTATTAACAAATATTGTAAAAATTAAAGACTTTAATCAATGGGCGTTTTACTGCCCACAAATAGTAGGATAAATAAAAGTAAAGGAGGCTCTTCGAATGAATATTTTTAATATTTTGAATCCATCTCAAGATTAAATATGCTTTTATCTGGCTGTATCCTTATGGTTTGTTGGTCAATTATGTATGTTGAAATATATAGACTTACAAAATCCGTCTGGCCATGTGTTATCATGCATGCGATCGAGGATGCTGTTTCTACTGTTTTAGTTACAATAACAGGGATTATTACTCTTACAAACAGTAGTGATTTTTGGTTAAATCCTACTAGCGGGGTCGCTGCTACTGTTTTATTTCTCGGAATTGGAATCGTACTAAGAACTATAAGAATAGAAAGAGAACGACAATTATTCACACAATAAAAAGCAGATAATGAATTCGTCATTATCTGCTTTCCAATTTTTAAAACTACCTTATTATATTTTTTGATACATAAGCCAGTCACCAGAGTCTATCACTTTCTTTAACATCTTTTTATTCTGAGCGATATACACATATGCCTCAATTTCCCTATCAGCAACATATACTGTTTGCGTGATTCGATCATATAAATCAGTCTCCGCATTACCTGTATATTCTTCTAGTTCATCTAACTTACACAATATCTCATCATTTACTACATAAACTTCTCCATACACCTGTTCTTCAATCGAATAAGTCATGGCCGGATATCCTTCATTCGTATCAAATAATTTTCCATATGTCCAAGCTCTGTCTGCGATGCATGTTGCACCTTGCATATAATGAGCATTCGTTTGTCCTCTTCTTAATGTGCCATAAACGAACACATGATACATAAATTCTTATCCCCTTTATATGTCTCTACTTTCTTATTTGTAAATAAGCACGAATCATAAAGTAACTCACTTCATTCGGAAGCTGTTCTTTAATAGATTTCAGCCCACCCTCTGCATTTTGAACGGCAGTTTCAATAAGAGATTCATACTCTGCTGGAACAAAGCTTTGCCAATCTACTTCCATTCCATCCTCATAGCAGCGAATTAAATGGTTTTCAATTGTTTGTCTTGATAAGTTACGTTCTTTTGCAATCTCATTCAAATCAATACCTTGTTTATACATTTCATATGTTTCTAAATGAGAATTTGCGGATGCTTTTCCTGACTTTTTACGCTCTGAAACTACTTCTGTCTTAATCGTTTCAGCATAATTTGGATTTTCCTCAATAAAATGCTGAACTGCTTGTAAGAAGTGCGAGCCATATTTCACAAGTTTGTGTTCTCCGATACCTTTTACCGTCAACAATTCAGAATCATTTTGCGGCATTTTCACACACATATCTTTTAATGTTTGGTCAGAGAAAATAACGAACGGAGGTACACCTTCTCCTTGTGCAATTTCTTTACGTACTTCACGAAGCACTTCAAATAAAGGATGGTCTTGAACAATTTGTCTTGTCTCTACTCGTTCTTTTCGTAAAACATTCTCTTTACCAAGTAATACTTCTTTCCCTTTTTCAGTTACTTTTAACGTCGGATAAGTGCCATGTTCAACTGCAATTAACTCGTCTGAAATTAAAAACTCAATAAACTCACTGACCTCTTTTACACTACGGTTCGATAAAAGCCCATACGTTGGTAAAGTATGAAAATTAAATTCAATAACTTTCTTATTCTTCGACCCAGTTAATACTTGCGCTATCATTTGCTTTCCAAAGCGTTGGTTCGTTCTAATCATGCATGATAAAACCATTTGTGATTCTCTTGTCACATCGATGCTCTCGCGATTGTCTGTACAATTACCACAGCGTCCACAATCTTCTTTCGGTTCTTCTCCAAAGTATTGCAAAATGAATGATTGTAAACATTGTTCTGTATGACAGTAATCGGTCATATTTTGCAATTTTTCAAGTTCATTTGAAAAACGTGATTCTCCAGTTGATTGATCAATTAAAAAACGCTGTACTTGTACATCTTGAGAAGAATATAACAATATACATGTACTATCTAATCCGTCACGACCAGCACGTCCTGCTTCTTGATAGTAACTTTCCATATTTTTTGGAAGCTGATAATGAATTACGTAACGAATATTCGATTTATCAATACCCATCCCGAATGCAGATGTTGCTACCATTACACTTACTTCATCTCGTAAAAAGAGTTCTTGTTGCTCATTTCGATCACTATCACTCATACCAGCATGATATTTTGATACAGAAACACCTGCCTTCATCAAATCTTCATATAACTGATCGACTACTTTTCTAGTAGCTGCATATATAATCCCGGATTCCTTTTGATTTTGACGAATATAATCCGCCAAATATGCATTTCGATCTTGCCCTTTAATGACAGAAAACGATAAGTTCTCACGCTCAAACGTTGTCATAATTGTATTTTCTTGATTAATTTCAAGTGTGTTACAAATATCATCACGTACTTGCGGTGTTGCTGTTGCTGTTAATGCTAATACGAGCGGCTTTTCTGGAAGATAATCTAATATGCGATGTATATGTAAATAACTTGGACGGAAATCATGTCCCCACTGTGAAATACAGTGTGCTTCATCAATCGCAATCATAGGGATTTTCATATCAATAAGTTGATCAACAAACTCCATCGAATCAAGACGCTCAGGCGCCACATAAAGTAACTTGTAATGTCCTTGTTTCGCTAATTGAATTCGCTGATTTGCTTCTGCAATAGATATAGAACTATTAATATATGTAGCTGAAATGCCATTCTGTACCAATGTATCTACTTGATCCTTCATAAGTGATATTAGAGGCGATATAACCAACGTCGTTCCTTCAAATACTAATGCCGGAATTTGATAACAAATCGACTTACCGCCACCCGTTGGCATAATACAAACCGTATCTTTCCCATCTAGTACATTTTTAATTGTTTCATCTTGTCCTCTTCGAAACGAAGAATAACCAAAGTAGGACGCTAAAAGTTCTTGTGCTTTAGTAAACAAAAAAGAGTCACCCGCTTTTCTTTATCTTTCATCTACTTCTATTATATCAATCACTTATGCGACTTGAAAGGGATGATTAGATGCTTATTGTTTTTTCATTATTCTATGTTTCTTCACTTATTTAATATGAATTAGCATCATTATTTTATATGTTTTACAACATTTATAACGTAAATCCAGTACACAAGAAGAAAGAGTTTCAATTTAAATGTTCATTTTATTTCCCTTTCTTGAATACTACTAATCGTATACATATAAATTCAGGAGGTTACTATATGAAACATCGTAATATGAGTTCCATCAAGGCAAAAACGAAAACACAAAAACTCCAATTCTCTAATAATGATGCGCGGAAATATGAATCATACTATAAGTACCAGCCATTATTCTCTTATAAAAAGCTTTTTAATTTTCTTTCTCAACTTTTTAGACGTTAATATATGTGCAAAAAATATATCATTCACAGAATTTTTCTCAATATTAAATGTATAGACTTACTACAATTCAGTTGTTACCATATATAATAATCTGTTGGATAAACCCCTTAAGTTGACCTGCTTATATTAGCAGGTCTTTTTCATGATTACATACTTCTGTGTACCTCGATCTCACTTCCAAGTCTTTTCTCCATTTTATAACCATATTTAGATCCCAACAATTAATGATAATCATAAATTGTTGGGATTTAAATTGTTCACATATAATTATGCAATTCTTCTTTCTCAATACACAAAACACATTTTACTTGTTACTATAAAAGTACTCCAGATGAGTTTTTTGCTCATCGACATTATCTAGTTATTGGGGCCTGCCGCGGGAAGCAGGTCCCTTTGACTGTATGAAGGTCCCAATTTCATTTGGACACATTTACCAGGTTTTTTCAAAAGAATTTTATGATAACATTACGTAGTCGAGTCCGACATCTCGGCAATACCCTTTTGAGGGTCTGCAACTTCCCTTACAGACCCTCTTTTACTTTATATTCAATTTATTCATATATACCACAACACCATTCATTGAATTTCTCCATTTCAAATTCCCTAAAAATAATCTAGGACACGTAACTAAAAATAAATCTTCATCATACTTTGAGTTATACATGTTCAAAGGAGTGTTACTATTTATGTATTCTTATTGGCAATCGTATTACTCCCCCTACCATAACCCTTATGTAAACTATGATTTATCCGTACGGAACTACCGAATTAGTAAAAATGAGAATTTTTTAAAAGGGTATATGCGTTCTTTATGGGAACAACACGTCGCTTGGACGAGATTGGCTATTATAAGTATAGTATTTAATTTACCAGATGTTAATGTTACTGTTGGACGACTTCTACAAAACGCAACACATATGGGACTATCACTTGAACCATTTTACGGTGAGGATGCAGTGAAAAAATATAGTGCATTAATTAAAGATCACTTAGTAATTGCAGCGGATCTTGTTAAAGCCGCAAAAGCTGGTAATCAAAATGCAGCGGCCGCTATAGAGAAAAAATGGTACGCTAATGGTGACGCAATTATTGAATTCCTTAACAGAATCAACCCATATATAGATAAAGAAGAATTTAGAAAAATGTTTTATGAACATTTAGCACTAACGAAAGCAGAAGCACTTGCCTTCCTAAATAAAGATTATGAAGCAGGAGTAAAACTTTACGATAAAATTGAAAAAGAAGCATTAGAAATGGCTGACATGATAACAAACGCAATCGTAAAACAATTCCCGCAAGTATTTCAATAAAGTGAAACTTTAATCAGTGAGGGGTTTGTTCATCCCCCACTGATTATCAGCTCTCACCAATCGGCTTATTTAGTTTTCTCTCCATGATATTTCACCTCTCCTCTTTACATTTAGCTTATATCGATATATTTTATTAATATCCGTTTTTTATAGGAGGAAATAGTTTGATTAACGCGATTGGTCTCGTTTTTATACTTACAAATAAACACGAGAAAAAAAAGAAAGTTTACTTAAATGAAAAATTTGCACTAATAGATATTATTGATTCTAAAGAAGTATTTGATGATGAAGGGAATCCTTTAGTAGAACTAACATGTAAATACAGTATATATTTAGATGAAAAATATTACTGTAAATCTCTCGATGATTATACCGGACAAGTCTTTCCTTTCTTAAGTGCAAAAATAGGAAAAGGTCTTCTAAGAAACTTAAACTATTACTTTTCTTACGTTGATGCCTATGATAAGAAACCACCAGTTAAAGAAATAAGACCACTTATGAAACAAGTAACTAACAGATAGCCAAAAATACCAAAAAAAGAAAGCATCTAACCCTGGATGTTTTCTTTTTTATTAAAAACTCATTAACTTTCATCCTCTTCTAAAAGTATGTATCCAAGCATATTTTAAATTAAAAACATTGGAGGATTAGAGTGAATGAAATACTCAGAAACAATTATAAGCAAACGACTTCGAATACTTAAAATGACGGGTATGTTTTTCATGCTAGTGTTAATAGCATGGATTGGCTATACAAAATTACTTTATGAAAACGGCTTTCTTCAAGAAAAAAAGAATTCAGTAGAAGTAATGAACACTAGCATTACAGGAGAAATAGAGCAGCTTTTTCATATAAACTTGCAAGGTTATCGAAAAACAAGCCTTGATGCTGTTATAGAAGCCAGTAAAACCGATCCAAGTGAACTATCCTTAATTGAACTAGTCAACAAATCCTGCTCGCGAGATTGCATAGGTGAACCAGTTACATATGTAAACTCAAACAATGGATATATCTTTTATAAGGAATCTAATGGAACTAATGTAGCTATAACGGTTAAAAAGAAAGACAAATGGGTAATTGTAAAGAAATCTGTTCAAGATGGAATATAATCACCCAAAAAAAGAGTACACATCGTACTCTTTTTTATTATTAATACCCTTCCTCTTCATGCCTACAATGGCATTTCGCTTTTGTTTTACAATGACATTTTTCACACTCACACTTCGGTTTCTCTTTGCAACAACACTCGTGAAAATCATTGCGCTTACATCTACATCTCCCAAACATTAAATCATCCCAAAATTTATTACAATCTTGAAAATGTCCACAATGACAAGTATTTCTCATAAATATGCTTCCTCCTTGATAGAATTCATCATATTCTATGTTTGAAAGTATACAAAGGCTTGTTTATTAGTCTATTTTCTCCATATTATAAGTAGAGTTAAAAGATTAAATAAAAATAAAAACCGTCACATGACGGCTCTTATTTTTGCAAACTACTCTTTTGTATAAAAATATTTAATTCCTTTCATATCTAACCAAGCAGTTGCTTTGTCCAGTTCGTTCCCTTGACGATAATCTGTTTCGAAATACACAAGCCCTTGGTTATCTCCACGAGATATTATTTTAGAAGTATATCCAAGCTTATCCATCATTTGAATCATGTCAGAAATTAAATTTACACCAAATTCATAAGTAACTACTTTGCTATATTTATTCACTATAATTCCAACCCCTTCTTGTTTTTTTATCGGCTCAACAATTTGATTTGTAAACCAAGCTAACGGCTTATTTCCAATCAGCTTATTTAAATCACACTTGCCGATACCAGCCACATTGCCTGTCTCTGTGTATTGCCAAATATCACATGGATACGCCGGTTTGTTACCACCATAACGAGGAATCCATACAAAATCACAATTGACATTTTCCATTCCAAATGGAGCATACATATGATGAGCAATATATAAACCGACTTTCTTAGCTCCTAATCTGCGTAATTCATCAATAAAAGCTTGTGCACCCGCTCTCATATCGTTCATTGTTCTTACTTCTACGTCAGCTACCCAAACTGTTGCATTTTTATCACCACGGTTCCAAAAGTCTCTTGCTTCTATCCGTGCATCCTCTACTGAAACGAAACGACAGAACGCATAATTACCAAACGGAATATGCCTTGCTTTCATTGCTTGTACATAATTTTTATATAAAGGATCTACATAGTTTGAACCATCTTGCACACGTGCAATTACGAAATCTAATTGTGGTGCTGCGATATCCCAGTTAATGTCGCCATTCCATTTCGAAATATCTACAATATAACCCATTATTTAACATCTCCTTTTTCATTATTATATTCAAAGCTTGTTTTTTTGTTATTATCAACTAATAAATAGTATGAGAGGTATTATATTATTGGGTAATAATTTAAAATTCGGCTTATGTATTGAGAAAACAAAATATTATTACGGGTTTAATAAGTAAAGATTTACAAAACTCTAAACTATATAAAGTGAAACGATAATTAGTAGGAGGCTACGAGCAGTGTAATTCCCACCTAATTTCTTAGCTTCATCCGAATTTTGAGGTAAGAATTTTACTTCCCGCAAATAGCTTGATAAATAAAACCACCTTTCTGACAGGTGGTTTTGTGTACTAATTTACATATAAATTGTCCATATTTTTATAGTTACTTAATATACTTGTTAACTAAAAATAAGACAATTTTTAGTTTTTAATCAAACCAATTTTCGTTTTATCTGACGTACTCATAGTACCATTTACGTGCATCTAACCAAGCTGTAAATTTATCGATATTCCCGGACGGATAGCCATTCGTTATAGCATAACCAATGCCATCTTTTTGAACGACAATTTGTCCATCAATACCCGCATCAACCATAGCTTGAGCCAAATCTTGTAAATTACTAAATGCTACACCACCAGTTTTTACTTTGAGCAAATCCGCTGCACCTCCTCCAGTTTGTCCTGTAAGAGCAAATACAATAGAATTAGCGATTTTATCAACATTCCATTTTGCCATGTCGGATTCATTATCAATAAACCCTAATTCAATAAGAATAGCCGGTGCCTTCGTTCCATTTAATACCGCTAAATCTGTACGTTGTTTCGCACCTCGATCACGCCATCCAATATCTTTTGCTAGTTGAGCTGAGATTTTAGCCGCCAAATCTTTCTGATCATAATATAAAACCTCAACACCCTGTCCATTTCCATCACTTGCATTAAGATGAAAAGAAATAACTAAATCCACAGCATGGGAATTGCTATTCCGAATGATATTATTTAAATTTTGTGATTGAGTTGCCCCTACCTCGTCCGTATCGTCATAAACCGTGTGTCCTAGGGCTCTTAACTTAGCCGCCACGGCATCTTTAACTTGCCTATCTAGAACGTGTTCTTTCCGATTCCCGAAATTAGCACCTTGAACAATACTATTGTGTCCTCCGTGCAAACTATATCTAGCCATTATTCATCAACATCTCCTTTCTTAATATCTTATTCAAAACTTGTCTTATTGCTATTCCCACTTACAATCTTAACTGTGCCCATACGTCCTATATTTTCTAAAAGTGATGCAATTTGTTTTCGATATAAAAAAGCTATCGCTTCATAAATCGAATGATTTATTCTCTAAATTACTTTTACATGAATGACGACACGAACAAAAAAGCATCACCCTTTCGGCAATGCCTAAAAACTCTATTTTACTTTTCAGCTCCCTAAATAAATAGAGTTTAAAATCACTGAAACTACACCTATATTTCCTCCCTTTCCTTCACAGCTTCTTTCAACCTCTGCAACATATACCCAATTCCCTTACACCCCTCTAGCGGATATGTAATCATTTCTTCTGGATATAACTTTGTCACTACTTTTTTATGCTTCTTCCCTGCTAGTAAGACGATTTCGTCAAACTGTAGTAAACTTTTATCTACCATCTGTTTTTGTAATTGCTCTATACTTATTACCTCATCGCTTTTTGAATCAAATGCAAGATCATAGTTTTCTAATACAATATCACTTGGTCTTAAAAATCCATGTTTCGCTGATAATATAACCCAGTTTTCGAAAAACATAGTTGCGTACGCCTGACATGCTTTTCCGAACGGACTAATATATACATCTTTTGCTTCCATCGGTCCGTAGTCTGAATGTTTATCCCAAATTTTCTTTTTTCCGCATGGAATTATACATAGCCTTTTCATATATATTTCTACTCCCTTTACTTTGGTAAATAAAATTCGTTATTTTGTACATTTTTTTCTCGAGATACTATATAATAATTCTGAAAGTTAAAATTACACATTTTACCATATGCGTACTATAGATTACTCTCATTGCAAATATTATAATACCATAAAAAATTTTTCATTTTTTCTTCAAAATAATGAAACTAAATTATAATGCAAGTATGTATTAATAAAACAATAAAGGAGGTTCATAAAAATGAAAAATATTATTCCTGCACTATTAGTCTATTTTATCGTTTGCGTTATTTCCGTTATCATCCCAGCATCTGAAGGCTATAATTATGTCGGCTGGAAGTTATTTGTTGGGCAAGTGTATGCGATACCTATTTTCTTCATTACTACGATAATCACATTTTATATAAACAAGAAAAAATCTTACGAATAAACGATTATAAGGATAGCTAACGCTATCCTTATTTTAATTCGTTAATCAAAACTTTATATCCTTTCTTCTAAAAAGTTAAACGCAACATCTGTATTTCAGCGTTTAAACGCAGTTCCTCCGAAATCCAGCTCTCTAATTTTGAAACAGATGCAATATTTTTTCAAAAAGCCCCTGTAATTTACTTTTCAATACTTCCATACCATTAAGCATACACAATGCGACTGTTTAAAAGTTAAAAATTTCTGCTTATTATAAATAAAAAAGGACAAATAGCCAATCTGACTACTTGTCCTTACTGTTCATCTGTACGCAATACGATTAAGCTTGGAATGCTTCTGTTAATACTGGTACGATTTGTTTTTTACGAGATACAACACCTTTTAAAGTAGCTGTATTGTTTTCTAGTGATACGTTGTATGCTTTCTCAACAACGTTTGCTGCTTTACCGATCGCAAGACCGACAGAATCGTTAGTTAAGATATCAGTTACAACGAATAAGAATAGGTCTAAACCTTTTTCTTCTACTACTGCAGAAATTACTTTTTCAAGTTCCGCTTGGTGTACAAGAACGTCGTTTGTATCAACAGCGTTTACTTGTGCGATTTCAACTTTCGCATTACCCATTTGGAATTCTTTAGCATCAAGAGAGATTAATTGCTCCATTGTTTTTCCGCTTAAGTCAGCACCAGCTTTTAACATTTCTAAGCCGTAGTTATCTGCATCTACACCAGCGATTTCCGCTAATTCACGAGCAGCTGCTACATCTTGTTCTGTGCAAGTTGGAGATTTGAATAGTAAAGAATCTGAAATGATTGCAGATAACATTAAACCTGCAACTTCTTTACGAATTGTTACGCCATTTTCTTTGTACATTTTGTTTAAGATTGTAGCTGTACAGCCAACTGGCTCACAACGATAGTATATAGGATCGCTTGTTTCAAAGTTAGCAATACGGTGATGGTCAATAACTTCTAACACACGAACTGATTCGATATCGTTAGCACTTTGTTGACGCTCGTTATGGTCAACTAAAATAACGTTGTCCACTTCGCTTGCTACTGTCTCAACAAAACGCGGTCCTTCTACTTTAAAATAGTCTAACGCAAATTGAGTTTCACCGCTGATTTCACCTAAACGTACAGGCTCAGCATTCATTCCTAATTCTTTTTTCAATTCTGCATAAGCAATTGCAGAACAAATTGCATCTGTATCTGGGTTTTTATGCCCGAAAACTAGTACTTTTTCCATGTTTTCCACCTCTTCATGAAAAGGATATCTTAAAGAAGCAAATATGACAATATTTAAAGCATATTTTTTTATAAATAATTGCACTTTCTTCTATATTTTTCATCATTTTCATAAAAAAAATCATCTAAAATGAATTAGATGATCGAAATGTATGTTTCAATTAAAATAGTGTAGGAGCTTGCACTACATTGTTAAAAGTAAAATTTGAGGATAAGCCATTATTCAAAAGGTTTACATCTATAACTTGATAAAACGCATTTCCAGTGTCTGCAATTTCCCAAACAGCTAAAATAAGATGGTATCCACTACGGTCAGTTGGTACATTTGCTTCGTGCGTTACTGTTGTCCCTGGTCTAGCTCCACCGTCATTTTTTACATAGAATGGCACTAAATCTAAATCTGATCGCGTCAAAGGTTTATTTGGATTCCAACCTTTTTTCGTAATATAATATTTCCACTCTTTCGTACTATGAGGAGCCGTTAGTTTCCACTTGAATGTATTCGTCCCGCCATTTAACGTAACTTTCTTCCACCTATCTACAGTTTGAACATCTAAAGCGGGAAAATGACCAGCCCCTGCAATTTGTCCATCAGAAGGTCCTAGTTGTGGAAATCCACCTATCCCTTCTACACTTTGTGGTTCATATTGAATTGGTCCACAATTTACATTTACACCTTGCTTACATAAATAAGATCGGCTCGCTGGTGATTCTACATATCCATGAGCTGAAGCCTTTTCTGAAAACCCAAATGTTAATAATCCCGTAAGTAATACGCCACCACTTAAAATAACTTTCTTCATCTTTTGTAAACTATTCTTTTTCATTCTTTCATCCCCTTCCCATAATAAAGCGAAAATAACTATAGTCGGCTAGTCATCTTCTCTACATTTATTATAAGACGAGAATCATTACTAAAAGAACCCTCTAAAAACTTTCTCAAATTCATTTAGTGCGTTAATTAGATTATAATTAACTATTTTAACACCGCCAGAAAAATATAGACGGTGTTAAAAATAGTCGTTTATTATTCACTTACTAATAATTAAGCACTCTCCCCGTTTGATTATAACTTAAATGTTTTTATAATAAAGAACCGTAGCATCTAACTTTCCATTCGGAGAAATTGCATACCCTGGTATTGTTCCAACTTCTTGGTAGTCTAGTGATTTGTACAATTTATTGGAAGGATCTCCTTCTCTAGTATCTAATACTAAAAGAGACCTGTTTTCTTGCTTTGCTCGTTCCTCTGCTTTTTGCATAAGCGATCGTCCAATACCGTTTCGTCTAAAGTTTGGATGAGTCATTAATTTGCAAATCTCAGCTCTATGAATTCCGTTAGGCTTAGTAACTAATTGTAATTGAATACTCCCTGCTACTTCGTTGTTTATTTTAGCCACATACAATATCACTTCTGGCGCTAATACTGTTTGCCAATACTTTGTTGCATCTTTTTGTTCCAGTGGAGGCAAAAAACCAATTGATGCCCCATCATTTACAACCATTTTCAAAAGTTTCGAAAGTTCTTCTATATCATTTTCTAGTTTCTTAATTTCTTCAATTACTAAATTTCGCATTACTTATCCCCCTTTTGTTTCATTGTAACAATTTTTAAAGAAGGAATAATGAAATAATAAGAGGAATTTATAGTTAAGATATGATTTTTTGTGAAAGGATAACGATATGAAATATATATTAGATAGAATGTACGCAAAAGAATTACTCGAATGGGCATATGAACAAAACCCGGGCCCTTGGTTTGAACATTCACTACATGTTGCTCATGCAACTGAAAACATAATTATAGAACTTATAAAAAAAGGGTACAAGCTAGATGCTGACATAGCATATAACGCTGCCCTTTTGCATGATATCGGAAGATACAAAGGTTTTACCAAATCGGTCATTCATTCCTATGATGGTTATATGTATATGAATGATTTAGGGTATACAGGAAACGCTGTTATTTGTGTGACACACTCATTCCCATGCAAAAATGAACATATAGATATCGCAGCAGAATGGAGTCTCGTTCCTGACCATATGAGAAGCCGATTAGTTGAAATATTAAATGAACATTGTAACTACGACTTATACAATAAAGTAATTACTCTTTGTGACGCTCTTGCTGATGCGGATGGCTTTACTACGCTGGAAAGAAGATTAATTTCTGTTGGTTTGCGTCATGGTACAACATCTCATACATCTTTACATTGGAAAGGGTTTTATGCGATTAAGAAAGAATTAGAAGCTTTAATCGGTAAGAGTATATACACAGTTCTTCCTGATGTAGAAAAATCTATTTATGAAGATATAGAATATTAAAGTAAATACAAATTGAAAACGATAAAATTTGTATTTATGTTTCTAAAAGACTCTTTCAAAAATGGAGGGATTTCTTATTAGTAAAATAGGATTTGACTTGATAAACCTTGAGGGGAATTTTGAATTTGGATATGAAGATATAAAAAAGATTTCTATGAGATGTAAATTTTCTAACTGTTCACATACAAACGAACCAAACTGCGCGGTTAAAAGAGCTATCTCTGACGGTGCTCTTTCTGAAGAAGTAGTTAACAGTTACTATAGAGATTTTAATGAGGCACATTATGTTTCTAAACAGAAAAATAAAACAAAAGCCATTGATTATATGAAGCAATTGAAGCTTTTTACAAAACCTTAAAATTAAATAAATAGTTGTTATTTCTCATTCCTACTAAATTTAAAATTCTCCCATTATTGTATAACCATAAATTGAACCCATCCTAGATAATTTTTATACTCAAATTTAATTTCACATAAAAAACGTTTTAAACATAAAGTTTAAAACGTTTTTTTATTCAATGCTTTTGATTTTTCAATTCTGTTAAACACTCTTGCACTAAAGTTACCGCTTGACTCATCGCAGCTCCGCCAGCAAATGCTGCTGAAACACCACATGCTTCTAGAATCTCTTTATCCGAACATCCTTGATCAAGACAACCTTTTGTATGATAAATTGTACAATACTCATCTTGCGTTGCTAAACTAATTCCTAATGCAATAAGTTGTTTTTCTCTTTTTGTTAAAGAACCCTCTTGAAAACAAGCTTGCGTGAACGCATTATATGTCTCAGCGATTTCAGGAATTTGATTTGTAAAACTACCTATACCTTCTTTATAATGATGTAGAATATCATTTATCGAACTATGTTGCTCATGTTCCATCTTATTCCCTCCAGTCATATTATCCATACTTATTGTAGTATGTGATGAAATGGAGGCAATATACCTTCTTTTAAATTAAGAATTTTTAGTTAATTTAAGTTATAATTTTAAATTATCATCTACAATAACTTTTTCTCTAGAACTTTTTCTTTCAACCTCTTTACTTCTTTCTTCCCAAAATGTTAATCCTTCAATCCCCACATTTTTAGGATTAAATACTGGATCTTTCCCTTCTTTTTTCTGCGTTTCATAATCTTTTAACACTTTTAATGCGGTTTTACTTAAAAGTAAGATTGCGATTAAGTTTAACCATGCCATACTACCGATTCCTAAATCTCCAAGATTCCATAAAAGCGACGCTGATTCAACGCTACCGATGTAAACCATAATTAAAAATCCAAATTTTAAAACTGGTTTTAACCAGCCATACTTCAGTTGACGATCTAAATAAGTAAGTGTCGTTTCAGCGATATAGTAATAAGCGAGTAACGTTGTAAATGCAAAAAAGAAAATCGCAATTGAAATAAATATTGGACCAAACCCTGTTATCACAGTTTCAACTGCTTGTTGTGTATAAATTGGACCAGCTTCCACATTTCCTATGTTTTGTACAATGGCGGTTTTCCCTTCAGGTATAACATTATACATACCTGTTATTAAAATCATAAGAGCTGTCGCTGTACATACGACAATTGTATCGATATATACGGAAAACGCTTGAACTAATCCTTGTTTTGCGGGATGCGATACTTCAGCAGCCGCCGAACTATACGTCGCTTCTCCGACACCAGCAACGTTTGAAAATACAGCGCGTTTTACGCCCCATGCAATAGCTGCACCAACAATTCCACCAAACATTTCATTTACACCAAATGCGCTAGAGAAAATTAAAGCAAACATCCTTGGAATCTCCGTTACATTCGCAATTAATATGATACATGTAACAATTACATAACCAATTGCCATAAATGGAACAAGCATTTGAGAAACGCCAGCAATTCTCTTTACACCACCAAAAATAATTGCTGCTAGTAACATGACTAAAAATATACCAGTTATATATTTGCTAATACCATTAGAGTTTTCAAATCCAACTGCGATACTACTAGATTGAATACCTGGTAATAACACGCCATATGAAAGTGTTACAACTACTGCTACAATGACTGCAAACCATTTCATTTTCAAACCTTTCTCAATGAAATATGGAGTACCGCCGCGATATTCATTCCCTACTTTACTTTTGTATACTTGAGATAATGTTGATTCTACAAACGCGCTCGCTGCCCCTAACAAAGCCATTACCCACATCCAAAATACAGCTCCAGGACCGCCGAAAGCAATTGCTGTCGCTACCCCTGCAATATTACCAATTCCAACTCTTCCTGATAAGGCTAAACAAAATGCCTGAAAAGATGATATTCCCGTCTCTGAACTCTTTCCTTCAAATAATAGTTTAATCATCTCTTTAAAATAACGGATTTGCAAAAAGCGTGTTGCAATCGTGAAATATACGCCTGCCCCTAATGCAAAAACAACTAAACCGATACTCCACACTTGCCCTACTAACCATTCTACTAAATTCTCCATCCAAATCCCCCTTATCATTCTTTGGAAAAGCAATTTTGTATATAAAAAAACGGACAACTATTATCAAACTTTCTAGTTGTCCGCATCTTTCATTATTTCATCCCTCAATTTTTATCAGTAAAACGCCCTATTACTTTATATTTACCCAAACACTTTTCACTTCTGTATAATTATCAAGCGCATATGAACCTAATTCGCGGCCAATACCAGATTGTTTATATCCACCAAATGGTGTAGCTGCATTTTCTAAGTTATAATCATTAATCCACACTGTTCCTGCTTTTAATTTATTTGCTACTTGATGACCCGTTTTGATATTTTGCGTCCATACACCCGCAGCAAGGCCATAGGATGAGTTGTTCGCTCGTTCAATTACTTCTTCTGTCGAATCAAATGGAAGTACGACAACAACTGGTCCAAATATTTCTTCCTTAACGATTGTCATATTGTCTGTAACATCTGTAAATATAGTTGGCTTAACGAAATAACCTTTTTCAAGCGCACGTTCGCCACCAGCCGCAACTGTAGCACCTTCTTTCTTCCCTTGCTCAATATAATTTAACACACGCTCTTGTTGTTTCTTAGATACGAGTGGACCCATTTCCGTTCCTTTCTCCATACCTGCTCCAAGTTTTACGTTGTTCGCCATTTTCACAAGTGCATCTACTACAGTTTCATAATGTTTACGATGAACAAATACACGTGATCCTGCGCTACAATTTTGACCGTGATTATACATAATACCTTGGAATGCACCATTTATCGCTTCTTCCAAGTCCGCATCTTCTAAAATGATATTTGGTGATTTTCCGCCAAGCTCTAACGTTACATGCTTAATCATTTCTGCAGATTGACGCATAATATACTTTCCTGTAACAGTAGATCCTGTAAAAGCAACTTTATCAATGTCATGATGATTTACAATTGCAGCCCCTGCTTCAGGACCAAAGCCTGATACAAAGTTTACAACGCCGTTTGGAAATCCAGCCTCTTTAAAGAGTTTCGCTGTATATAGTAAAGATAAAGGCGTTTGCTCTGCTGGCTTTAATACAATCGTACAACCTGTCGCCAGTGCAGCTCCCATTTTCCAAGAAGACATAACAAGCGGAAAATTCCACGGAATAATTTGTCCTACAACACCAACAGGTTCATGTCTCGTATAATTCAAGTAATCTTTTGAAATCGGGATTGTTTGCCCAATAATTTTTGTAGCCCATCCTGCGTAATAACGATAATTTTCTACAGTCGCTGAAATATCATCATCAAGTGCTACTTGATATGGCTTTCCATTATCTAAAGCTTCTAGTTGCGCTAATTCTTCTCTATGTTCTTCAATTAAATCTGCTAATTTATAAATAAGATGCGCTCTTTCAGCAGTAGTCATTTCTGCCCACGGGCCAGATTCAAATGCAGATCTTGCCGCTTTTACTGCAGCATCAATATCCTCTTCTTGCGCTTCACATACGACTGCTAGAACCTCTTCTGTTGCTGGATTGTACGTTTCAAACGTCTTTCCGCCAATAGCAGAAACAAATTCGCCATTAATAAACATTTTAATTTCTTCATTTAAAAACGCTTCCACTTTTGGTTTCAGCTCAATATTTGTCTTTAACATTATGTTCTCCTCCTTATTTAAACAGCTGCATGAGCTGCAATATTTGATAAAATCGTTTGAAGCTTTTGATCTTCTTCTACAGTTAACCCTAGTCTTGGATAGCGAGAAGGTCCTCCCGCTTGCCCATGTAATTCCATAGAACGTTTAACGATTTGAACATATTTCCCTGATCCTTCAAGAAACTCGCAAAGTGGTAAAATAGCATCGTTTATTTCCCACGCCTTTTCTAATTCACCATTTTGAAAATGCTCATACATTTTTGTAACGAGACTGGGAACAATATTTCCTGCTACTGAAACCCATCCCGAGGCACCAACTAAATATGATTCCATAACTAAATCTTCAGAACCACAGAAGACTTGGAAAGCCCCTTCACTTTGTCTTACTAAATCTCTCGCTTTTCGAATATCTCCGCTAGATTCTTTAATATGTGTAACATTTCTACACTCTTTTCCAATACGGAGCATTAGCTCTGTACTCATATCAACACCAGAAGTAAATGGATTATTGTATAACATAATTGGTATATTTACAGAGTTTGAGATTTCTTTAAAATGAAAATAAATCTCCTCTTCCTTCGGTTTACAATAGTAAGAGTTTATAATTAATACACAATCCGCTCCGTGCGCTTCTGCATGTTTCGTATATTCAATTGTTTCTTTCGTCGTCTCTGCTGCAGTTCCAACAATAACTGGAATACGGCCATCAATTTCTTTCAACACGGTTGCTACCATTTTAAATCGTTCTTCTTTTGATAAACTTACAAATTCTCCTGTACTTCCATTAATGATGATACCTGCAACGTTTTGTTCGATAAAGTAATTTACATTTTGCTTTACCCCATCCCAATTAATTTCCTGAAATTCATCCATCGGTGTTATTAATACTGGAAATGCCCCTTTAATTTTTTGCATATTTATCTCTCCCTATCACATTTTATTTTAATAAGAAACCTGCCGGAAACGGATCCGTAGGGTCTAATAGAAATGTCTGCATCCCTGTAATAAACCCTCTACTTTCAAAACGGAAAATGTATCCTAGTTCCTCCTTCTTCACTTTCTCCACAGTTATAAAACTATTAAATATACTTTCATTTTTAAAAGGTTTATCCGCCATATAATCATTTTTAAATAACGCATGAACATAGGAAACAATAGTAGAAACAAAACCTGGCGAACGTACGATAAAGTTATCTTCATGAAATGTAATCGACTTTATATGGTTCTTTTCTTTTTGCGAAGGATCTACTAAAATAAGCCTTTTTATTAGCGACTGTTTTTGTATAGTCTGTAGTGTAGCTTCTCCCCATCTTTTCAATTCAGAAATGTTTTCCATGCGAATTTCTGGCGAATACGCACCTTTCTCTACAACTGCATATACTTTATCTGCTTGTATGAGAGAATAACTTACATTACCAACCTGTAAATTTTCCTCAATCATATAGCATAGTTTGCTTTCAAACGAAACCGATATAACTTCATCATTCTCTACATACGCATGAACTAAAAATATTCCAGATAACGTTTCAATTTTATATTGATTGGACTCTCTCTTTTTTAAATAACCACTTTCGAGTAACATCGTTATTACTGCAACAATGCCTCCATAATGAAGCGGAATCGAACCTTCATGATTAAAAAATAATACAGCTGCATCCACTTCATTATGGATAGATGGAACGACAATACACCCATTCAAACCGATAAAACCACGTGGTTCATTTAATAAAAGCTTCATCTCTTCTGCTAATTCACCTGAAAATTGTTCATTTAATTGCTCCAAACTGTAGTAGTATTTGCATGGTACGTCTTTCATTACACGAAATGCCTCGCCATTTACATGTACGTCTACTGCTGTATACATTTTTTGAATGTTCATTTTATATCCTCCGTTTCATGTTCCATCGGCGGAATTAGCAAAAATCCTTCTTTAAGTGGATCCATTTCATTGTAAAAAAATCTATGCATACCCATAAGCCAAGCTGATCCCGTAATTTTCGTTATGACAGCTTCAATATTTTCAACATGTGTCGTATTCATGACATATCCTTTAAATAAAGAACCAACGATACTCTCATGAATGAACTCTTCACCAATTTCGATTTCTTTCTGAGCGTATAATACAGCTAGCTTCGCAGATGTTCCTGTACCGCATGGAGATCGATCTATTCCGCCTGGTGGTACAACAACTGTATTTTTCACATGCGCACATTCATGAGTAGGATCTGTATAAAATTCAACATGTGTTAATCCTCTTATAAACGAATACTCTGGATGAGTGATTTCAAACTTCTCATTAATTGTGTTTCTTATATGAATCGCCTTATCGATGATTGTAGATGCATTTTCTGGTACTAATTCTAGATCTACTGATTTCGCATCAATAATGGCATAAAAATTCCCTCCATACGCAATATCAGCCTCTATAGTCCCAATGTCTTTCACTTGTACAGTAATATTTTTCAATAAAAAAGCTGGTATGTTACAGAAAGATACTTCTTTTGCTTTTCCATCTTGAACAGCAATATCTACTTCAACTAAGCCAGCCGGTGTATCTAGTTTTAAAGAAGTAATCGGTTCAACTACCGGAATTAAACCTGATTCAACTAACGCTGTACATACACCGATTGTATCGTGACCACACATCGGTAAATATCCACCTGTCTCTATGTATATAACACCTATATCAGCCTCAGGATGACATGGGTCTGTTAATAATGCTCCTGACATTACATCATGACCACGCGGTTCATTCATTAACAATTTTCGAATCCAATCATACTCCTTTTTCATATGTAACATCTTCTCTGCCATCGTCTCTCCAATCAACTTTGGAAGTCCACTAATTAATGTCCTCGTTGGATTCCCACCTGTGTGTGTATCAATCGTCGTAAAGACTCTTTGTGACCTCATCCGTTTAACACCCTTTCTGTAAAACGACTCAAACGAAGTGGTTCAATAGGAATAATTGTCTCTTTTTCATTTAATAACTCTTCAATTACTTTTCCAGTAACTGCTGCAAGACTAATCCCATCACCTTCATGTCCAGCGGCAATGAAATAATTCGGAATATGTTCCACTCGTGAAATAATCGGTAAATGATCTTCTGTCCACGGACGTAAACCAGCGTAAGAACGAATTACCATCATATCTGCCATTTTCGGATAAAAGCGAATTGCTCTATTTGCGATACATTTAATGACTTCATTATTTATCCTCGTATGAAATCCTACAAATTCACGACTACTACCAATTAAGAAATTTTGACTTTCAGTAGGCTCAAATACGAGCGCAACCCCGTATTTTTCAGTTAAAGCATCCACTTTTCGTTTTCCGCCAAATTTAGAAATTAAATAACCGAATTCCATTACTTTACGGCATCCTACGTGTTGTTGCCTTGAAGCTACAATAATATGCCCTTTTCTCGGTTCAATTGGTATATTTATATTTAACATCTGACCAATCTTAGGAGCCCACACACCGGCTGCATTTACAACTTGTTGTGCTGTAAAAGTTCCATTCGTAGTTTCTACAACAAATGAACCATCCGTCTCTATTTCCATACCCTTTACTTCCGTCTGCTTAAAGGCTTTTGCGCCAAACTTTTGTGCCTCTGACAGAAGCGAGAAAGCAAGGAGATATGGATTCACAGTTGAATCCGTCGCACATTCTAAACCGCCTAATAAATCATCAGCAAAAAAAGGCGACTCTTCTCTTATATCTTGCCTATCAAGCATTCGAAACGGTAATCCAGCTTCTTTTTGTCGATTTACCCATTGCTGCGCAGCTTCCATCTCTTCGTCTGACTCACATACGAGAATACTTCCTGGTGCTCTATATTCAAATGAATGCTCTAATTCTTCACTTAAATCAGTTACTAATTTTTGACTTACTAAAGACATTTGACTATCAAATCCCGGGTCTTTATCAATGGCCAAAATATTCCCATCACACCGTGAAGACGTCCCGCTGACAAATTCCCCTTTTTCAATGATTGTTACGTCTCTTCCGTATTTTGAAGTGTAATAAGCGATAGAACACCCTATTATTCCACCACCTATAATTAAAACGTCGCAGTGCCTCATAATATACTCCTCCTTTCCTAGCCTCTCACTTTCTTTTATGCAATTGACGTGCCAATTCTGTACATATACAATTTTTATAAATAATATTTTTATTTGTAAAAATATTTTAAACTTATAGTAAATAGGTGTATTATTTTTTTATCACTGTCAAAATTTTTATACATAACAGGAGGACATTATGGAATTTTCATTTCCGACTATACAAGAATTTTTGGAAAGCGTTTTAATCAATCATACATGTAGCCTTGATCGCATTAAGAAAATAAACGAAAGGTTTTATTACCTCCCTTCTACTACAGAAGAATATAATTGCGCAATTATTTATGTAGATGACTCATTCACTGCATTAATTGACGCTTTTTCTTATGAATTAGCTGTTATCATCCTTAACGAAAACGATGAGCCGATATGCTGTATAACTTCTCAGCAAATGATTCCATTTCTTTATAAGTCCTACAATGAACTACAGTCATTTTATGACACTGTAATACAAACAACTGACTCTTCTGTTACAGTAATTGATAGTAAAGAATGTGTTCGAACTTGGACAGATGGTGCTGAAAAAATATTTTCAGTCAACCATAATGAGATTATTGGGCAACCGATTACTCGTTTTTTTGATTATAAAGACTTGGAAATTTTACAATCTTTACATGATGGAAAAAGCATAGTCGCTCAGTTCCATCAGCCTCGTCCCGATTTATTTGTATTAATTAATTCAAATCCAGTTTATTGTAATGATGAAATTATAGGAGCAGTCGTTTCAGAAACAGATGTTACAAATCAAGTCGCTTTAAATGAAAAACTATTTAATATGTCACATGAAATGCACCGTTTAGAACAAGAAGTGGCAAAGTATAAAGATGAATCCGATCCATTCCTTGCGATGAATGGGAAAAGTCCTGTTATACAAAGAACGATACAATTAGCTAGAAAAGTTTGTTCGGTGAAATCAACTGTTTTAATACTTGGGGAAAGCGGAGTTGGAAAAGAAGTATTTGCGAAAGCAATTCATGAAGCAAGTGAGGCAGCGAAGGCGCCTTTCATTTCGATTAACTGCGGGGCAATTCCAGAAGCGTTATTTGAAAGTGAATTATTCGGTTACGAGCGTGGGGCGTTTTCTGGAGCAAATAGTAAAGGAAAAAAAGGTAAAATAGAACTCGCGCAAGGCGGTACTTTATTTCTTGATGAAATAGGTGAAATGCCACTTGATATGCAAGTAAAACTGTTACGTGTACTGCAAGAGCGAAATTATTACCGAGTTGGTGGTGAAAAAGAAATTAATATTGATTTCCGTATTATCGCTGCTACAAATCGTGATTTACAAGAAGAAATGAGAAAAGGAACTTTCCGAGAAGATTTATATTACCGCTTAAATGTAGTTAGCTTGCAGATTCCACCGCTGCGCGAAAGACGCGAGGATATTATTGAATTAACCTATTCTTTCTTAAACGATTTTTCAATCAACTATAACAGACCAATTCGTGACTTACCTTCAAGCATTATGCATGAACTGCTTCATTACAATTGGCCAGGCAATATTCGCGAACTTAGAAACGTTGTTGAACGGCTTGTGGTATTCGCAACAGACGGAATTATAAAACAAGAATATTTACCATTTCATACGACTGAAACTTTAGACAACCATACAGCTCATTCCCTATTACTCAGCAACAATAATACAATCCTTTCTTTACAAGAAGAGATGGATGAGCATGAGAAAAAAGTTATTGAAAGGGCTTTACGAATTTTAAATGGGAATAAATTAGAATGCGCAAAACAACTTGGCGTAACAAGGGCTACTTTATATAACCGTTTAAAGAAACTTGGACTTCAATAAAGAAGCAGTATGCACCGATCAGGCATTTACAGATAGCCCTCTCCTCCTCTATATTGGCATGATTTTTGCATATATAATTTGTGAAAACCGAACTAGAGGAGGAATACACATGACAAATAAAAACAACTTAATCGTTTGTCGTTGTGAAGAGGTTACATATGGGCAACTTCAATCGACAATTGCTGAATATAACTGCTCGGCAAGAGAATTAAAACTAAGAACACGTGCTGGCATGGGATTTTGCGGTGGTCGCACATGCAGAATAATGATAGATCGAATGATTGAAAATGCGAATCCTGACGTAACTCTTAATGAACTACCGTTAAAATATCAACCACCAATACGTGCAGTTACTTTTGGATCGGTAGGTGAAAGTAAATGAGTAGAATTACACATCACCCTATTTTAGGTACTTTACAAAGTAGTGAGCGTATTACCTTTCAATTTAACGGTCATCAATACGGAGCATATGAACATGAAACGATAGCTGCTGCCCTGTTAGCAAATGGAATTAGGACATTAAGAGTTCATGAAGATAGCGGAACACCGCGAGGTATTTATTGTAATATCGGACACTGTTCCGAATGCCGCATGACAGTAAATAATCAAACAAATGTACGCGCATGCTTAACTGTTGTAGAAGAAAACATGGTTGTTGAAAGCGGGAAACAGCATCCGAATATCGTGAGAGAGATGGTGAAAAAACGATGAGTGATGTAATTATTATTGGTGCAGGGCCAGCGGGATTATCTGCTTCTATTTCTTGTGCTCGTTTCGGACTAAAAGTGCTCGTTATTGATGAATTTATGAAGCCGGGCGGGAGATTGTTAGGACAGTTGCATCAAGAGCCTACTGGAGAATGGTGGAACGGAATAAAAGAATCGAAGCGACTTCATGAAGAAGCAGAATCACTTTCAGTACATATCAGGTGCGGTGTTTCGGTCTATAATTTAGATAGAGATGAAAACAATTGGTTTGTACATACTAATATCGGTACGTTAGAAGCGCCTTTCGTACTACTTGCTACTGGAGCTGCGGAATATTCTATTCCCCTTCCTGGCTGGACACTTCCAGGAGTGATGTCAATTGGAGCAGCTCAAGTTATGACAAATGTTCATCGCGTGCAAGTTGGAAAAAAAGGAATTATTATTGGTGCTAACATTTTGTCTTTCGCCATTTTAAGTGAATTGCAATTAGCGGGAATTACAGTGGATCATATTGTACTCCCTGAGAAAAGCGAGTTAAGTCAAAAAGCTGGTGAACCTGAAGAAGTTTTAAACTCTCTTTTAAATGCAGCACATCTCGCTCCTTCTGCTATTTTGCGAATAGGTAGCCACTTTATGAAATATGATTGGGTTCGAAAAGCTGGATTAACATTCTATCCAAACAGCGGAATGAAAATAAACGGAACGCCACTTCACCTTCGGAAAGCAGCTCTTGAAATTATCGGAACAGATCAAGTTGAAGGTGTACGTGTTGCTAATATTGACTCTAAAGGAAATGTTATTAATGGATCAGAGAAAATATATGAAGCAGATTTTGTTTGTATTGCCGGGGGATTATACCCACTTGCCGAACTTGCAGCTGTAGCTGGTTGTCCCTTCCATTACATTTCAGAATTAGGTGGACACGTTCCTCTCCATTCCGAAACAATGGAAACTCCTCTTCCTGGTTTATTTGTAGCTGGCAATATTACAGGCATTGAAAGCGGAAAAATTGCGATGGCGCAAGGAACAGTTGCAGGTCTATCTATTGCTAAATATGCAAGCAAAAAACGTGATATAGTCGACCAACAATTATCTCACGCCATTCAAAACGTTCACTTTGTTCGTCAGAAATCTGCAATTCAGTTTAATCCGATGGTAGATATCGGTAGACGAAAGATGAATGAAATTTGGCGTGATTACTCATCTACATATGCACATACTAAAAAGAGCTGCTGAGATTATTCTCAACAGCTCTCTTCTCTACTCATCTGAGTTATTAAATTTCGCTAATGCGTAAATGCCTTCTTCATCATCTAATTCAAGTTGTAATCTCGCTGCGAATGGATTGACATTATATTCTCTGTCAAGCAATAAGCGTAAAGCTTCGATTAAGTTTGCTTGAATTAAAATTTGCTGGCGACCATTTACCTCTACTTCCGCAGAGAAACCGTAGTCGTCATCATACATGAGTTCAACTAATACTTCTTCTGGACCCACTTGTCTTTTTTCAGCGATATATATACAAAGCGCATTTATAAGCTCTTGTTCAGAAATTTTTATTGTTTCCATGCTACTTCATCTGCCTTCTTCTTACGTTGGTCTTTGAAGTATTTAAATGCACGAACTGCTAACATTACGATACCAGCCATTACTAACATATTTACCATAAACGCTAATACAGAACCAAGAGCTCCCATATTTGCAAATAAGCTACCCATTAGTAAACCACCAAGACCACCTAGTAATAAACCTTTCATAAAGCTTCCTTTATTACTTTTTGGTGCCGTGTTTGTTGCTTTCGTTTTTGAATCTGGAGTCGTTTTTTGAGAATTTACATTTGAGTCTTTTTTGTTTAAATCAACTTTTGACTTTTGACCTGAACTTGGTGTAAATGATTTTTTACCAGATTTGTAACTTTTCGCTGCTGCATGATCTACGAACATAAAGCTGCTAGCCCCAAAGATAACCATGAATGCTGTCATTACTGCTACAAGTTTTTTCAACATATTATATCCATTCTCCTTTTATATAGATATATGTGAAATCTATCTTTCTAGTAAATTCAGAATGATAGATTTGTTTTTAAGAACATTTTAAAAGTTCTTATGAACTTATTATATGAACTTTTGTCGAAATATGCAAGTATTATTTACTTTCAACAGTTTGGTCACAAAGGAAAAATTAAGCAAAACAGAATTGACTTTAAATGAAACAAAACATATTATAAGTTCATAAGAACTTTTTATTATTTTGGAGGTGAAAAGATGGAAACATTTCATCTCACACGAAACGAAATGGCTACCCTTCTTCTATCACTAAGAGGATGGAATACGAAAAAGCCTCTCGGTATTTTACAAGAAGCTTGGGCAAAGTCACATAAAAAAGATATTGAAAGCGGACAAAGCGTTACAGCTTTTATTACTACCGCACTTTCACCTATTTTTGAAAAGCTGATTAAAATTGACGATACTGATGTCGGTTTTTCTTTAAATGAAATAGTTGCGCTTGGCAATCAGATTGAAAACACAAGTTTCTCTGTAACTGCTATGCAAAACTGGGTGAAACGAGATATAAAAGAAATGATTGGCTCTCCTCAAAAAGGGAAAAAATATTCAATCGAACAAGCAGCCTTACTATTTATTGTCGAAGATTTAAAAACAGCACTTGATTTTGAATCCATTCGTAAGCTATTACGCCTTATTGTAAATGACCCAGCCGATCGAAGTGATGATTTAATCAATCCTGTTCATTTATATGTAGCATACTCTTCTTTATTTGAAGAACTCAATCAAGGGAATTGCTTACAATTAAATGCAACAGATACCGTTCATACAATTGAAAACATCGTAAAAGAAAAAGCTGATAAAATCGCAAGTAAGTTCGATCAAATTAATAACGAACAACGCGAAGCAATTCGTAACGCTATTATTATTGCGACCCTTTCTGTACATACCGCTTATGTACAAATGTTAGCAAAGCGTTACGTAACAGCAACTTTATTTTTACAGAACTTAGATGTGAAGCCTTAAAAAATAGGAGCAGAAATGCTTCTATTTTTTTATGAGAAATTTTTAATAATCTTTTCATTAACCCTTCATGAAAACGTAGCTTATATACTTTACTATAATACTTATGAGAGACATAAAAGAATTGAAATAGCAATCCCCTATGTAAATAAGGTATAATCTACATATGGTGAACCTTTTATGCAATTAAATAAAAGGTTCTTATACTCAAAAATTCATAAACTAGAAGGTGCAACAATGTTAAGTAGTTTTATTCATTCAGTATTAACGTTTTTTGAAGGATTAGGTTATTGGGGCATTATGCTTGGACTTATGATTGAGATTATCCCAAGTGAAATTGTCCTTGCTTATGCAGGATACTTAGTATTCAATGGAAGTATCTCATTTATAGGCGCAGTTGTATTCGGTACAATTGGCGGTGTTATTGCCCAAATCTTTATTTATTGGCTTGGACGATATGGTGGACGCCCTATATTAGAACGTTATGGAAAATATATTTTCATACATAAAAAGCAAATAGACGCTGCAGAAGATTGGTTTAATCGTTACGGAACTGGTGTCATTTTTACAGCACGCTTCATTCCAGTAGTGCGTCATGCGATTTCAATTCCTGCTGGTATTACAAAAATGCCTTTACTACGTTTCACTACACTAACAGCACTTGCGATTATCCCTTGGTCTATCATTTTCATTTATTTAGGTGAAAAGCTAGGTGAAAATTGGGAAAATATTAACGATATTGCTGGTCCGTATGTGAAATCATTCGCAATTGGTGGCGTCGTACTTATACTTTTATACTTCGTTATAAAAAAATGGGCAAAAAAGCGTAAAAATCTTGCTTAAGAATATAAAAAAGCCGCTATAAATTCAGAATTATAGCGGTTTTTTATTTATATTAATCTTCAGGAATTATATAACACCTTTCCATCTACATTTACATGGATAAGCAACCATTCAATCATTTCTTTCGTATATTATCTCAAAAAGGAGTGATTCCCCTATGCATTGGCGGCAAAAAATACCATACTTAATCGGACGCCCTATCGGTATCTCTTTCATAAATGGGCAAGGAACTTCTGGTGTATTATGTTCAGCGCATGATGGTCAATTATATGTGTATGAATACCTTTATCAAGCCCAGTTCGCAATGAAACATTATGATTATGGACAGATTCAAGATATACATGCATTCCCAAATTGTCCTCACCAAAATCCTCTATACTAAAAAAATCGGAACGGCTCATAGCCATTCCGATTTCTATACTTTATTTCTCAGAATTAAATTTATGCACTGCTTCATCAAAATAAATCCAACCTTTCCAGCCCAAATGAATCGTATCTTTTAAGAAATACTTATCATATTCATGACCAGAGAAATCAACTACTGGATATCCTGCTTTCTCAACCTGTTCTCGAACTTTTTTATAATACACTTCACGGCGTTCTTTCGGGAAGCCAGTATAATCATACCAAGGCCCATTTACGGGTACAGAAATAAAGAGTGGTTTGACATTTTTCTCTTTAAATAAATCTAAAATAATTTGTAAATCATCGTATTCTGGTGATTCATCATATGTTTCATTTGCTCTAAAGTTTTTTAAACCTTTTAGTTTTTTCTTCAGATTATTCTTATGATAATACGGATTTTCAATTCCGAATGTATTTGTAGTAGACTCTGCTTTCCCTTCTTGTTCTGCGTGTTTACGTGCGTCTTCCCAAGAAATTGAACGAAGTCCGATATTTGTTTTCTCTTTCATCGGTTCGATTTTAAATAAAGAGTTAAATAAATCTCTATGATCTAAAATATTTCGATGCATATAAGCAAGTGGTTTAACTAAACCTGCTTTTATGTTATGTTTCGTATCATTATATACAATACCTTCTAATGAATTTTTTAATATATCATCTTCTTGAACAACTTTATAATCTAATAGCCGTTTCGCGATTTGCTTCTTCATTCCTGGATTTATCTCATCATTAAAAATAAAATGATATGCTTGTTGTTTGGAGAAATTATTAGTGAAATCCCCTTGTGATACACCAGTCTTTGTAAACCATTGTGGTGAAAGAACAAACACTACTTTTTTACCTTCTAATTCATCCATAGTAGATGTCATATTTAAAATATGAGCTAAACTTTGTGTACCACCAGTTCCAATTAAAAACGGTGTAAAACCAGCTGGATTTACTTTGAAATAATTAGACGGATGATATGCATCCATTCGTAAAAATTCTGATGAACCGTACATCGGTAAATACTGTGAATTCTCTAACATTTTTTGCTGTAAGAAAACACTTTGTAATTTCTCTTTTTGTAAAGAAGTTGCCGCATCTTCTACCTTCTTATCACTAATAAGCGATACTAAACTTTTCGATGGGATTAGAATGATAATGAAAAAAAGCACACACGCTAAAATTATAGGACCAAAAGCATGCTTCATTTTCATCTTCTGTCCCTCTTTCTATCGTTATTAAATTGTAACCCTTGTTTTTGACACGTCATCTTTTCTCTCCTTTGTCTCTATACATGTTCCATTCTATTTATCTATTATATACATGTATGTATTTCCTTCCTTGTTCTATTAAGCCCTATATAAATAGCGCAAGAAAATGTTTCCATAGAAACATGTTAATTATACAAGATTCTACATAAATTTCACACTGGAATTTTAGTAATAATTTTATTTTTTAACAATGAAAAAATATATGAAATGTCTAGAATTCTTTGGATGATGTATGGAGTTCAAAATATGATAATAAGCGCCCGCTATGATCAACTTCATGAGTATATATAAACCCGAGCTTTCGTAAAAGTTTTTTCGAGCTCTCATTTGCTACTTTAACTCTAGCAATTATTCTTGTTACATTCAAAGTCTCTATTACATATTTAATGGAAGCCTCTGCTGCTTCTAATGCATACCCATTCCTCCAATGTTCTGGGTCAAGAAGATACATAATTTCTATTTCACCTGTTTCATCTACCTTTCTTAAACCACAATGTCCTAAAAGCTTTCCTGTTTCACTATTAAATAACAACCATACCCCGAAGTCATACTGTTCCCAATGTAAGATAAGTTGCCCAATATAATCATTTGTTTCTTCCTTCGACATTCCTCTTGATTTAGCCAGCCATTTGCCAACAGTATCTTTTTTTAATATGTTATAAAACTGATCAATATCTTCTACAATTGGTTTCCTCATAAATAATCTTTTTGTATAAATTACTTTCTCTTCTTCAAACATAGACATCATTTTCCCTCCAAATACTGTTTACAGACTAATAAATTATACCATGAACTATTTTTCTAACTTTAAATAAGAAAAAACAGACTATCACATACGTGAAGTCTGTTTCCCCATTCTTTTATTTTTGTAAATCTGCCCATTTTAAACTTGTAGCTGGACCAAATTGATGTACATATAAATCTTTCACATATGGTTTTTGTAAGTAAGATAATCCACGCTGGAATACCGGTGCAATTACTGCATCATCAAGTAGCATTTTTTCAGCATCTTGCATTGCTTTCCAGCGAGCCTTTTCATCATTACCTAATTCTGTTTTAATCTTCTTAATTAATGCATCATATTCTGGATTTGCATATTCTGTATTATTAACACTGCTTCCAGAAAGGAATACTTCTAAGTAAGTCATTGGATCTGGATAATCTGGTAACCAGCGTGATAACGACATTTCATATTCTTTCTTCTTCTCAAGTGCTAATTTTTGCGTATGCGGCTGTAATTTCACATTCACTTTTAATCCTGGTAAGTTTTTCTCAAGCTGCTCTTTAATGTACTCTCCAACTTTTTTAAAGTTTTCTAAGTCATAATTTAATAATTCTAAAGTCACTTCATTTGTACCTGTCTCTTGTTTTGCTTTCTCCCAATATTCCTTCGCCTGTTTTACATTTGTCTTATTAAACTCACCAGACGTACTTCTAAAATCTTTCTTATCTGGGCCCTTTAAAAATCCTTTTGGTACGTAATAGTTCGCTGCAACCGATCCATCATTTAAAAATGAATCTGCGAGTCCCTTCTTATCAAAAACTGTACTTAGCGCAAGACGTGCATTTTTATTTTTAAGAATCGGTACATTTTCATTAAATCGGAAGAAGTACATAACTGGATCTGTATATTGTTTTAGCTCTTTATTATTTTTATATTTATCTACGAATTCTGTAGAAATAACAGCTCTATCAACTTTATCTGTTTCATATAAATTTACCGCAGTTGAAATTTCTTTTACAATTTGATAGTTTACTTCATCTAACTTCACTTCTTTTTTATCCCAATACTTATCGTTTTTCTTCATTGTAAAGCTAGCTTCATGCTTCCACTCTGATAATGTAAACGGTCCATTATATACCGCTTTATTTGCTTCTAATCCATATTTATCACCTTGCTCTTTCGCATATTTTTCGTTAATTGGATAGAAGGATGGTAAAATTAATAATTTCGTAAAATACGGTACAGGATGTTCTAGCTCTACGACGAATGTTTTATCATCCTTCGCTTTTACTCCTAATTCATCTAGACCTAGTTGTTTTTTATTTATCTTCTCAGCATTTTTTACATCGTACGCAATGTATGCATATTGAGAAGCTGTATCTGGATTAATCAATTGCTTCCAAGCGTATACGTAATCATGGGCGGTTACTGGATCTCCGTTAGACCATTTCGCATCACGCAATTGGAATGTATATGTCTTTCCATCTTTACTCACTTCATATTTTTGTGCGCCGGCTTCAATTTCTTCATCATTTTTCGATAGACGAAATAGTCCTTCCATTACGTTATTCAAAACGTTAAACGAGACTGCATCTGTTACTTTCCCTGAATTTAACGACGGAATTTCACCCGTTTCTAGTAACTGTAATACTTTCTTCTCATCTTTCGGCTTTGTTGCAGTTTTTTCTTTTGCGCAGCCAACTAAAAATGAAGAAACTAATAGAGTACTAACTAATGAGTAACGAACAACTTTTTTCATTTAAAAACCCCCTCTATTTTTAAGGTAAGTAACGACGAGCACCAGCGTATTCTTCTATATATCCTGGTGTATTTAGCGGTATAATCTCTACCGATCTTTCAGCTCTTGGTGAGTGAATCATATTGCCATCACCAATATACATTGCGACGTGATGGACACTACCTTTCCCTTGATCATGTGCAAAGAAAATTAAATCTCCCTTTTGTAGATTTTCTTTATCAACTGCAACTCCTGCTCTTGATTGCGGTCCAGAATCTCGCGGAATTGTAATGCCGTGCGATTTATAGATCGTATGCGTGAAGCCAGAGCAATCAAATCCAAAACCACTTGTACCAGCCCATATATACGGTAATCCTAAAAACATTTTCCCTGTGTTAATTAAATCATCGGCCGCCGGAGTTGGAATATCAGTTTGAGATTGGTAAACTGTTCCATCATTTTTACGTATCCATGCTTTTTGCCCATTTGGCAACAATACACGGTATGAAATTGTGTCTTCACTTAATAGCGGCAGTCTTGTATTATAACTGACTTCAAGTGATTTATGTTTTTCAGAAGGGTTTATATATAAAATCGCTGTTGGTTTGGTTATTAAGACAAAAGGTTCATTTGTTTTATCTGCAAATTCTTGATTATATGTTAATTGTTTTTCAGGCATCCAGCCCGGATAACCTTCTTCATTTCGGGGTGTTGGCTGTCCATGCACTAATACCTTCACCCATTCGCCTTTCTTATCAATAACAGTTACTTCTTGACCGAGTAACGCTTGTGTTTCTAATTTATTTGCATTTGTTAACCATAGTTTCTCGTCAAGTGTCATTGATTTCGTCCATTTCCATAGATCCACTGGATTTGTTGTACTCGGTGTATCGATTGGCCTTAATGAATCAGGTACTGTCCATAACGTTGCAGCAGATACATCTATAAATGCTTTATTATCCTTCTTTTCTTCAGCATTTGCCGATGTAAACGATGAAAATAAAAATAAAGTTGTTAAAAATGCAGTTCCTACTTTTTTCATATTTATCCCCCTTAAAAGATAGTTTACTAGTCTCTTCTCCTAAGACTTACTATTCACTGTCGATTGAAGGTTTACCTTTGATCCAGAATAAGTCATTCCTTCTGGCTCTTCCATTAACCAAAGCGGTGCATCAAGATCAAAATAATGAATATTAGGATGCGCTGCCGCTAAATGCGCAACAGCACTAACGGAAAGTGAAGATTCCATCATGCTGCCCACCATACACTTCACACCAGCTGTTTCTGCGATATCTGCAATACGCCATGCTTCACGTATACCACCACATTTCATTAATTTAATATTAATGAAGTCTGCATATCTTCCTTGAACGAGCTTTAATGCGTCACTTGCTGAAAATATACTTTCATCGGCCATAATTGGCGTTTGCACACGATCTTTGACATACTTTAACCCATCCCAATCTTTCGCGTGTACTGGTTGTTCAATAAATTCTATATTTAAATTACGATTTTCCATTTCTTGAATAATAGAGACCGCTTCTTTTGGACTCCAACCTTGATTCGCATCTAAACGTAATATCGTATTTCTTGGTACCACATTTCGAATTGCCTCAATACGTTCCAAATCTAAATGCGCCTCTTTACCCACTTTAATCTTTAATGTTTGAAATCCTTTTTCTATATGTTTCTTCGCTTCTTTTGCCATTAATACAGGCTCATCCACACTCACTGTAATATCGGTATGAATTTCTTTCTTCCCGCCTAACAAGGCATATAACGGCACATTTTGATATTGGCAATATACATCATATAAAGCGATATCTACCGCTGCTTTGGCACTTGAATTTCCAATACAACTCATTTGAATGCCCTGTAGTAACTGCTGAAACTGAATGATATTTTGACCAATTAAACATGAACGCATCGGTCCTAAAATCGCTTCTTCCATTCCGCTGGTGAAATCCCCCGTAATAACTGGCGTTGCGGCTGCAGCCCCCTTACCAATCACTCCTTCGTCTGTATGAATATAAACATCTATACTTTCAATTTCTGATACAGTACGAAGCGCGGTTTTAAACGATGTATGCAGTTTTACACGTCTACGATTTACTTTTACATCTGTAATTTTCATTTTGTTCATCCTTTCATTCTCCAATGAAGTGAAATTTTAATCCACCGGAGATTTATACCCACGGATTATTAAGTAAACCTATTGGGCATTTACTCTTCTATCTCTCTACTTTGTTTTCGTTCACTTTTGATGTAGGACGATAATGTGAAATAAAAAAATCCAGCCATAAGAATGATTCTTACGGCTGGATTTTGTCTATGATTGAGTAGACAAAGCAGCAATCTGATTATATTTTTTCTGTGCATCTTTTAGCGCTACAAGTAACGCTTTTTGAGAAGAACCGAAATATCGGTTCTTTACTTCCATTACTAACGCCGGGTCATTTATATTTTTATGTAGAAATAAATATTTAACAAATTGAGATGTTAATGCAATTGTCGCTGAGCAGTCTGCATCTACAATTTCCCCTGTATCCTTAACAAGTATAAATGCTACGAAATAGCTTTTAAACTTTTCAGTAATGGGATTATTTTGAGGTGCTTTCGCATCCCCTACGATATAAATTGTATTTGAAGCGTACACAGCTATCTTCCTTTCTTATACGAGGATAACGGGTTTCTTAATAGTCGTATGAGCGAGGAACTCAACGTTGATTAAAAAATGTATCCGCTTACCTTGTATTATAATATAATTGACAGAATTTTAACAATATTTATTTTAGTGCATATTCCATATTTATGAAAATAGCTTAAACTCTTCATTTCTACAATATGTGATTGTTCCTTGTACCATGACATTCATACATAAAAAACTGCACCCCCAATTGTTAGACGGTGTCTAACAATTGGGGGTGCAGTTCAATGGCTAACTGTTTTTATTACTTTGGCATCACAAATATAGTTTCATTTGACTTAGAAAATTGATACTCTTTTCTCGCTAACTTCAAAATTTCTTCCTCATCGTCTGTTAAATTTTCTATGTTAGTCTTTAAAGAATCTTTATCTTTCTTTAAAGATACTAATTGCTTCTTTTGATCCGTAATCGTATCTTTCTTTTTATCAATTACTTCTTGTTGTTTCGTTAAAATATATTGAACATATAGAGTAGTTGCCGCAATAAAAAGGACCATTAAAATAAGTCGCCTTAACTTCTTTTTATTTATCCTACGCTTGTCACTAGGTTGTGATAATTGCTCTGGTATATTAGGAACATTTACTCGCTCGAGTTTCCTCATTCAAATCCCCCTAACCCATATTTTTCACTACCATCGGCACGTTTTCTTACTAAACTAAATTCTATTCTTATAAAATAAACTCCTTCACAAAAATATCCCATAAATTAACCAATTAAAGATAGCATTCGACGACATTTCCATATTTACACCGATTTTTTTTATACATGCTGCTATAAAATAGTAGTTTCTGTAATTCTTTTTCTACTATTGTAGAAGAGTTTTTTCACACACAAAATTCCTTCCCCACATATCCATGTTATAACATGCTTACAAGGAGGGGGAATATGCATTACCGCACATTAGGTAAAACTGGAATAACTGTTTCTGAAATAGGTTTTGGCGCATGGGCAATCGGTGGTGATGAATGGGGACCTGTTAACGATAAACAATCTATAACCGCTATAAAAAAAGCAATTGAGTGTGGTGTGAATTTTATTGATACTGCGGATGTGTATGGTTTAGGACATAGTGAAAAGTTGGTAGCTACCGCGATTAAAGGACATCGTAATGATATTATCCTATCAACGAAAGGTGGTTTAATCGGACATCACTACGACCCTAATGGAGTTCCTGTATATGATACTCCCGAAAAAATCATCGCCGTATTCGAAACAAGTTTACAACGTCTTCAAACAGATTATATTGATCTTTATTTTTGTCATATTTGGTGGCATAATCGTAGAGAAACAGAAGCATTTCTACGTGCATTTGACATATTAAAACGTGATGGCAAAGTAAGAGCAGTCGGTGTTTCGACTCATGATTTACAATACATTCATCATTTCAATAACAACAACGAAATTGATATCGTACAACTTGATTACAATATATTAAATCGAAAACCAGAAAAAGATATATTACCATTCTTACAAGAGAAAAATCTAGGAGCTGTTATTCGTGGTCCATTAAAAATGGGCATTTTAACTGGAAAATTCACAAATAAAACAATTTTTCCAGATGGAGATTTACGCAAAGATTGGCCAAATGAAACTTGGTTTCAAGAAGACTTACAAACCGTAGAGAAACTTCGGCTGCTCTCAAATAAAAATCAGACCCTAGGGCAACTTGCACTTCGCTATGTACTCTCTCATCCGGCAGTAAGTGTTGTAATTCCTGGTGCAAAAACAGGAACACAAGCACAAGAAAATGCAAATGCATCTGTTCGCCCTATTTTGAGTGATGAAGAGCTTAACTATATTCATTCAATATAAAAAGCCCAATCCGGGCTTTTTAATTTGGCAAACTAATATCATACTCCATTCGCTTCGCTGTGTCCTCCGCAACATGCACACCTAACAAGTTTTTCACAATATGAAATGCCATATTAATTCCAGCTGAAATTCCGGCAGATGTTATAATATGTCCTTCATCTACAAACTTTACATTTTCTATAACTTCAACATTTTGAAACTCATTTTTAAACTTTTCAATACTAGCCCAATGTGTTGTTGCTTTTAAACCTTCCAGTAAACCTGCTTTCGCCAGTAATAGCGCTCCTGTACAAACTGAAGTCATCAGCTTTACTTCTTTCATTTGTTGGCGAATCCATTTTATTACTATTTCATTTTTCATTTCATATTTTCTAGCACCTAGTCCACCCGGAATTATTAAAATATCCACTGGTGGTAAATTTTCAATACTATAATCTGGCTGTACCTTCAATCCATTCCTTGCTGTAATCATTTCCCCATTCTCGCTAACTGTATAAACAGTAAATGTTTTTTCTTCATTCACCTCAGTCACAGAAAAAACTTCAAATGGCCCTGCAAAGTCTAACACTTCTACTTCATTAAATAAAAATATACCAACACTCCATTTATTCATCATAAGTTCACTTCCTGTTTCAAATGATGTAAAAGGTGATTATATCCTTTTTCTAATGCAATATCATACGCTGTTTTCCCATCATTTTTCTTAATCATCTTATTAGCTCCATTTTTAAGGAGCAACATAATTATTTCTTCATTTCCTAATAATGCTGCTTCGTGGAGTCCTGTCCAGCCACCACTTTGCATAATATTTACATCTGATCCTTTTTCAATTAAGAAAGCGACAAGTTCACTTTGCTTGTTCGCAATTGCCGCTTGCAAAGGTGTATTTTCATTTTCGTTTTTCGCTCTACTATGTAAATCTGCACCGCTTTCTAAAAGAAAACTCGCTATTTCTTTCTGTCCAAAATAAGCTGCTAAATGAAGTGGTGTCTAGCCATCTTCACTACATTCGTTAACAATACTTGGACTCGCCTTTATAAACTTCACTACTTTTTCCTTATTACCACTTATAACAGCTTGTGCTATTGATTGTAAATGCTCCATAATAATCTCCCATCCTTCAAAATATTTAAGCATCTCCTTCTACATGTTCTATTAATTATTATATTTTCCTTTTAAAATCTTAAGTTTACATAATAATATTAT
>NZ_JBNLYC010000033.1:0-41551 GCF_050172015.1 Bacillus sp. GMa5/1
TAGCATCTAAAATAAAAATTGACGTTTCACGTTGTTTGTTTCGTTTAGTTTTCAAAGTTCAATATCGCGTTTCAGCGACTTTTATAATATATCATAGTATATTATTTTCGTCAACAAGTTTTTTCGATAAGTTGTATCTCTTATTTGCTGACTCTGCCTATTATATAGGCTTTCTCTTCCCTATGCAAGTATTATTATAAAAAAATAAAGAGAGGGAAAATCCCCTCTCTTATTCTTCTGAAGAAACCTCTTCACTCGTTTCTTCCTCTTCATCTTTTTGTGCTTTTGCTACCGTCGCTACCTCTTGGTCTTCCTCTAATCGAATTAGACGAACACCTTGTGTATTACGTCCCATTTGAGAGATTTGATCAACTGGCATACGAATAATAACGCCTGCCGCTGTAATTAACATAATATCTTCTTCACCTGTAACAGATTTAACAGCTACTAATTTACCGTTCTTATCTGTAATGTTACAAGTTTTCAGACCTTTACCACCGCGGCTTTGCAGACGGTATTCATCAATCGGTGTACGCTTTCCGTAACCATTTTTCGTTACAATTAGAACATTTACATCCTCTTCGACAATTTCCATACCTACAACTTGGTCTTCATCGCCCAACGTAATAGCTTTAACACCTGCAGCATTACGTCCCATAGAACGAACATCTTGTTCATTGAAACGAATTAGCATACCGTTACTTGTCCCGACAATAATATCCTTATCACCCGATGTTAAACGTACAGATATTACCTCATCCTCTTCACGAAGAGAAATTGCAATTAAACCATTTGTACGTATATTTGCAAATGATGAAAGTGGCGTTCTCTTAGAAACCCCTTGTTTTGTCGTAAAGAATAAGAACTGATCGTCACCAAATTCACGAATCGGAATAATAGCGTTAATCCACTCACCCTTATCTACCCCTAATAGGTTAATAATTGGTAGTCCTTTTGCAGTACGACTATACTCTGGAATTTCATATCCTTTCGTACGGTATACTTTACCCTTGTTTGTAAAGAATAAAATATGATCATGAGTAGACGTTGTTAATAAATGTTCAACAAAGTCATCATCATTCGTACCCATTCCTTGCACACCACGTCCCCCACGGTTCTGTGTTTTGTACGTAGAAGCTGGTAACCTCTTAATATAACCGTTATGAGTTAACGTAATCGCAATGTTTTGTTCAGGAATTAAATCTTCATCTTCAATAAATTCCATACCGCCAATTGTAATTTCTGTTCGTCTCTTATCATTGAAACGCTCTTTTACTTCTGTTAATTCTTCACGAATAATCTCAAGAACTTTTTCTTCATCTGCTAAAATCGCTTTTAATTCAGCAATTAACTTCATTAAGTCTTGATATTCTTGCTCAATTTTTTCACGTTCTAATCCAGTTAAGCGTTGCAGACGCATATCTAAAATCGCTTGCGCTTGTTTCTCACTTAAACCAAAACGTTCCATTAAGCCTTGCTTGGCAATATCTGCCGTTTTTGAACTACGAATTAACGTAATAACTTCATCAAGATGATCTAAAGCAATTCGTAATCCTTCTAAAATATGAGCACGTGCTTCTGCTTTTTCTAATTCATAAGCAGTACGTCTACGAATTACTACCTTCTGATGCTCTAAATAATGATATAGATTTTGTTTTAAATTTAGTACTTGTGGCTCCCCATTTACAAGAGACAACATATTAATACCGAAACTTGTTTGAAGCGCTGTATGTTTATATAGATTGTTTAATAGTACGTTTGCATTAGCATCACGACGTACTTCCATGACAATACGCATACCATTACGATCTGATTCATCACGTAAATCTGTAATACCTTCAATTTTCTTATCGCGAACTAATTCTGCGATTTTTTCAATTAATCGTGCCTTATTAACTTGATAAGGTAGTTCAGTTACGATAATAGATTGTTTACCGTTTGACTTCTCTTCAATTTCAACCTTAGCACGAAGCATAATGGAACCGCGACCTGTTTCATAAGCTCTTCGAATTCCACTTCTTCCTAAAATTAAACCTGCCGTCGGAAAGTCTGGACCGGGAATGTATTCCATTAATTCCGCGATAGTAATATCAGGATTATGACTTAATGCCAGCACACCATCAATTACTTCGCCAAGCTGATGCGGCGGTATATTTGTTGCCATACCAACAGCAATACCTGTTGTACCGTTTACTAATAAATTAGGGAAACGCGCTGGTAGTACTATCGGTTCTCTTTCGGAACCATCATAGTTATCTTGATAATCAATTGTATTTTTTGAAATATCACGTATTAATTCCATAGAAATCTTAGACATTCTTGCCTCTGTATAACGCATTGCAGCTGCTGAATCTCCATCTACAGAACCGAAGTTACCATGCCCATCTACAAGCATATAACGTTGACTAAAATCTTGCGCCATACGTACCATTGTTTCATAAACGGCTGAATCACCATGAGGGTGATACTTACCGATTACTTCACCGACAATACGTGCTGATTTCTTATACGCTTTATCAGCTGTAATTCCTAAATCATTCATCGCATATAAAACCCTACGATGCACAGGTTTTAATCCATCACGAACATCTGGTAATGCACGAGATACGATAACACTCATTGCGTAATCTAAAAATGAGGTACGCATTTCATGACTAATATTAATTTCTCGAATTCGTGCTTGTTGTTGATTGTCTGACATCAACGAGCACCTCCTCTTACATTTCCGTTACACATACATTGATTTATATGTAGAAGACAGGAATACTTAGATTCCTGTCATTACTCATTTAAATATCAAGGTTCTTCACGTATTTTGCATTCTCTTGGATAAAGTTACGACGTGGCTCTACTTTATCTCCCATTAAAATTTCAAATGTTTCGTCTGCTTCAATTGCATCTTGAAGGGAAACTTGAAGTAATGAACGTACTTCTGGATCCATTGTCGTCTCCCATAGCTGAGTTGGATTCATTTCCCCTAGACCTTTATAACGCTGAATCCCTGGCTTAGGTTGGGCCGGTAATTCTGCTAAGATTTTTTCAAGTTCCTTATCGTTGTAAGCATATTGAATTTTTTTACCTTGTTGTATTTTAAACAACGGCGGCTGTGCAATATAGATATAACCACACTCAATTATTTGACGCATATAACGATAGAAGAACGTTAATAATAGGGTACGAATATGTGCACCATCAACATCGGCATCGGTCATAATAATAACCTTATGATAGCGTGCTTTTTCAATATCGAAGTCTCCACCAATATTTGTACCAATCGCCGTAATAATTGTACGAACTTCATCATTTGATAAAATCTTATCTAAGCGTGCCTTTTCCACATTAATAATTTTACCCTTCAGCGGTAAAATTGCTTGGAAATGACGATCGCGTCCTTGTTTTGCAGATCCACCCGCAGAGTCACCCTCTACGATGTAAATTTCACTAATTGCTGGATCTTTCGAAGAGCAATCAGCTAATTTACCAGGTAAACTTGAAACTTCTAACGCACTCTTTCGACGTGTCAATTCACGCGCTTTTTTCGCAGCTACACGTGCACGTGCAGCCATCGTACCTTTTTCTACAATTTTTCGCGCTACATTAGGATTTTCTAGTAAGAACTTTTCAAACGCCTCTGAGAATACAGACTCTGTAATTGTTCTCGCTTCACTATTCCCAAGTTTTGTCTTCGTTTGTCCTTCAAATTGTGGATTTGGATGCTTGATTGATACAATTGCTGTTAAACCTTCACGAACATCCTCACCAGTTAAATTACTGTCCGCATCTTTTAAAATGCTATTTTTACGACCATAGTCGTTGATTACACGAGTTAAAGCTGTTTTAAAACCTACCTCATGTGTACCACCTTCATACGTATGGATGTTATTCGTAAATGAGTAAATATTATTTGTGTATCCCTCGTTATATTGAAGAGAAACCTCAACCTGAATACCATCTTTTGAACCTTCTACGTACACAGGCTCTTCATGAATCGGTTGTTTTGAGCGATTTAAATGCTCAACGTATGATTTAATTCCACCTTCGTAATGGAATTCTTTCTTTTGCTTATGTTCACGTTTATCTTCAATTGTTAATTTAATATTACGATTTAAAAACGCTAATTCACGCATACGAGTTGCTAGCGTATCAAAATCGTATACTGTTGTTTCTTGGAAAATTTCCGGATCTGGTTTAAATCGAGTTATTGTTCCTGTTTGATCTGTGTCACCAATGACTTTTAAATCCGCAACCGGAATACCTCTTTCGTATTTTTGGTAATGGATTTTACCTTCACGATGTACAAATACTTCTAATTCTGTTGATAGAGCATTTACAACCGATGCCCCAACACCATGTAAACCACCAGAAACTTTATAACCGCCACCGCCAAATTTACCACCGGCGTGGAGAACAGTCATAATAACTTCTACAGCTGGACGTCCCATTTTTTCTTGTATACCAACCGGAATACCACGCCCATTATCCGTTACACGAATACTATTATCTTCTTCGATACTAACATTAATTTCATCACAATAACCTGCAAGTGCTTCATCAATACTATTATCTACGATTTCCCACACAAGATGGTGAAGCCCTTTTCCACTTGTAGATCCAATATACATACCAGGGCGTTTCCGAACTGCCTCTAGTCCTTCAAGCACCTGTATCTGACTTTCATCATATGCATTTTCTTGCATTTGCTTTTGTTCCATTGACACAAAGATCACCTACTTTTCCATTTAAACAGGGGTTATTCCCTATCTATTTCACAATCTACAGTGCCGTTCGTTACATGAATTGTTTTCGCTTCTTTTAATGTTTCGTGTTCAATTCCGTCGACACTCGTCGTTGTAACAAATGTTTGCACTTTTCCTTGAATTGTATTTAAAAGATGTGATTGACGATAATCATCTAATTCTGATAAAACATCATCCAACAAAAGGATTGGATATTCTTTAACCTCTGAATAAATCAATTCAATTTCAGCTAATTTTAGGGATAGTGCGGTCGTTCGTTGTTGTCCTTGCGAACCAAAGACTTGAACATTTTTACTATTAACGAAGAATTGTAAATCGTCACGATGAGGACCAATTAAAGTCGTACCACGGAAAATTTCACGTTGTTTCACAGATTGAAAACTTTCATAGTATACTTCTTTTATTTTCGACAAATCCATTGATTCTGATACATCTACACTTGGTTTATAGACAATTTCTAACTCTTCTAATCCACGGCTTATACCTCGATGAATTGGAGCTGCCCATTCCTGTAGCAAATGCAAAAATTCAAAACGTTTTTGCAGTATTTTCGCACCATGCTCAATTAGTTGAAGTGTAAATACATCCAACATCGTTTCCTCATTCTTACTATTCCCTTGCATTTTTTTCAACAAGTGATTTCGTTGCGTGAGCACCTTTTGATATTGACTTAATTCATACAAATATACAGGAGCTATTTGTCCTAATTCCATATCTAAAAAGCGTCTTCTTACTTGAGGGCTTCCTTTTACAAGATTTAAATCTTCTGGGGCAAACATGACAACGTTCATCACGCCAATATATTGACTTAACTTTTGTTGTTCAAGTTGATTTAATTTTGCCTTTTTACCTTTTTTCGAAATATTTAATTCCAAAGACAAAGAACTGTTTCTTTTTTGTAATTTCCCCTTTATTTGACCAAAATCTTCATCCCAGCGGATAAGTTCGCGATCATTAGAGGTTCTATGAGATTTCGCCATCGCTAAAACATAAATAGCTTCCATCAAATTTGTTTTCCCTTGTGCATTTTCGCCGATAATTACATTTACCTTATCTTCAAAGGAAAGCTCTAATTTTTCATAATTGCGATAGTTTTTTAATTGTATTTCTGAAATAAACAAAGGGCTCCCCCTTTATGCCTGAACTTGGAAAGTTCCGCTTCCTGGAATTTCAATAACATCATTCGCATATAGTTTGCGACCTCTTCTATTTTCAAGTTCGTTGTTCACGTACACTTCATATTCTTGTAAAAACCATTTTACAGCGCCACCTGTATCAATTACATCAGCTAACTTTAAAAATTGTCCTAGTGTAATATACTCTGTTGAAATTTTAATACGTTTCATAAAATCGCTCACTTTCTGAAAGTGTTCATTCTTTCATTGTACTAAATAAACTAGCATTAGGAAAGTAATACCCAAAAATCAAATAAGGGCCACTAGCATCTTTAAACTAGCAACCCTTATTCCTTACCTAGTAAGTACGAACCGGTAAAATTAATTGAATAATTGAATCATCATTTACTGTACGAATTAAGAACGGTCTCATTGCTCCAGTAAAGCTAACTTTAATCTCTGTACTATCCAAAGCTTTTAATGCATCCATCATATATTTTGCACTAAAAGATATTTTTAACTCTTCTCCATCTACTTTTTCACATTGTACTTCTTCGACAACTTTTCCGATTTCTGGTGAATTTGAAGAAATCTCTAGCATTTCTTGCTCTAAAGTTGACAATTTAACAACGTTATTGCGGCCATCTCTTGCTAATAGTGAAGCACGATCAATTGCTTGTAGGAATTCTTTTGTATTTACAAAAATATCCGTTTTACTCTCTGCTGGAATTAAACGTGTCGTATCAGGATAATTTCCTTCTAACAATCTTGAGAAGAATAATAAATGTTTTGTACGGAATAATACTTGATACTCCGTAATAACGATATCTACCATTTCTTCAGACTCATCTAAAATTTTACTTAATTCATTTAAGCTCTTACCTGGAATAACAACATTAGCTTGGAATTCATCTGCAATGTTATGTCCTTCAATTTTTGCTTTTCGAAGTGCCAGTCTATGACTATCTGTTGCAATACAAGTTAACTCGCTGTTATATACCTTCCAGTTTACACCTGTCAAGATCGGTCTTGTTTCAGAAGTAGAAACTGCAAATACAGTTTGTCTGATCATATGCTTAAGTAAATCTGTTGGTATCTTAAATACATGATGTTCTTCAATCTGTGGCAATAACGGATATTCTGCAGAATCTAAACCATTTAAGTTAAACTCTGATTTTCCAGATTTTATTTTTGTCATAAAATGATTTTCTACAGAGATTTCGACAGTGTCTTTAGGTAGTTTTTTTACAATCTCACTAAAATATTTTGCCTGTAAAACAATGCTTCCTGATTGAGCAATTTCTACGATTTCTTTTCCATCTTCTTCGACTGGAATAAACGATTCAATAGAAATATCAGCATCGCTTCCTGTTAATGTAACCCCTTCTTCAGTAGCTACAACTTTAATTCCCGTAAGGATGGGGATTGTTGTACGAGAAGAAACTGCCTTCATTACATCTTGTACACCTCTTACAAGATAGTCTTTTTGTATTGTAAAACGCATAAAGAAAAACCTCCGGTAAGTATAAGATTTTATTTAATTAATAAAGATAAAAAAATAGTAGTAATAGTAATAGGGCTTGTGGATATGTGGATAACCCCTATAAAGGATGTAAAAACAGTCTATCTACATGTGGATAGACTGTGCGTAAAACAAGGTAAGTTATTCACACTATTCAGCTACTACTTTAAAATACCATTAATTTCTTCAACTTGCTTTTGTAATTGCGTATCGGTTTTTAGTAGTTTAGAGATTTTTTCATGGGCATGGATAACTGTTGTATGATCACGTCCACCAAATTCTTCACCTATTTTTGGTAAAGAGGAATCTGTAAGCTCGCGCGATAAATACATTGCAATTTGGCGAGGAAACGCAACTGATTTGGTACGTTTTTTCGCTTTAAAATCTTCTAATTTCACTTGATAAACATCCCCGACAGCTTTTTGAATATCATAAATAGAGATAATTTTTGGCTTAGAATTTGGAATAATATCTTTAAGTGCTTCAGCTGCTAAATCAGCATTAATATCTTTATTAATTAAAGATGAATAAGCTACAACTCGGATAAGTGCACCTTCTAATTCACGAATATTTGAATCAATTTGATTTGCGATATAAAGCATAACTTCATTTGGTATATCAAGCCCTTCAGCTTTTGCTTTTTTGCGTAAAATCGCAATTCGTGTCTCTAAATCTGGCGGCGTAATATCTGTAATAAGCCCCCATTCAAAGCGGGAACGAAGACGATCTTCTAAAGTCGGAATTTCTTTTGGTGGTCGATCACTAGAAATTACAATTTGTTTACTTTCTTCGTGTAATGCATTAAATGTATGGAAAAACTCTTCTTGAGTTTGTTCTTTTCCAGCAAGAAATTGAATATCATCTATCAATAAAACATCTACGTTGCGATATTTATTACGAAAATCAACAGCCTTATTATCACGAATAGAGTTAATAAATTCATTTGTAAATTTTTCTGATGATAAATATACAACTTTTGCATTTGGATTATGTTCAATTACATAATGACCAATTGCGTGCATTAAATGCGTCTTTCCAAGCCCAACTCCCCCGTAAATAAAGAGTGGGTTATACGCTTTAGCTGGCGCCTCGGCTACAGCTAATGAAGCTGCATGGGCAAAACGGTTACCAGAGCCGATAACAAATGTATCAAATGTATATTTTGGATTTAACATGCTCTGTGGTAAATGAGCTGAATCATCTTGTGCTGGATTCGGCTTAACTGGAGGCAGATCAATATCCTCTTCAGCTTGACTTTGAGGAATAATAAAGCGAATTGCTAATTTTGCCCCTGTTAAATCGTATAGTGTTTCTGAAATTAGTTCGGAGTAATGAGATTCTAGCCAGTCACGAGCAAATTCATTTGGAGCTGTAATCGTTAATACGTCTTTCTTCAAGTTATGAGCCGTTGTTGATTTTAACCATGTCTCATAACTAGGCTTGCTTACCTTTTTTTCTAATTCTTTTAAGGCACTATTCCATAAATCAGAGATATTTTCCAAAGGTGTCCCTCCTTTACTAAGATGGTAAAAGAATAAGGTTGCGCAACAAATGTACAACCCAATAAATATAAAATGTATATTTATACGAAACGTATTTTAAAACCTAAAAACGTCGTTTGTATATGAGATAGGGTTTTCGACAAAAAAAGCAAATGTGGACAACTATTTACCCACATGTGATTAAAACTGTCCACATGTTATACACAAACTGTGGATAAAATAAAGGTGTGGAAAACTTATTCAAAGTGAAAACACAACTATAATATCAAAAAAAAGTGGCTATAGCAATGAATTTAAGAAAGTTATCCACAAAATCAATACCTTGTGGAATAAACTTGTCCACAACACGATATACTGTGTAAAAGTGCGAAAAAAGTTTGTGGATATAAAAAACGTGAAAAAACATTTATCCACAAGGAAATATAGGTGCTGTGTAAAAGTATGTGAATAGGTTCAAAATGAATATTTGATGAAAATTTCTAGAACCATTGACATTTTCCTAGTTGATTAACTATAATTTATAGGACTGTCTTTAACAGATATTCCTCAGGGAGGTGTCATATAATGAAAAGAACTTACCAACCAAATAAACGTAAGCGCAGCAAAGTACATGGTTTCCGCAGCCGTATGAGCACAGCGAACGGACGTAAAGTGCTAGCAGCTCGTCGTCGTAAAGGAAGAAAAGTATTATCTGCGTAGACCACTGATCGTTCAGTGGTCTTTTTTTCTAATAATAGTGAATTTCCGCTGATGAAATACAGGAGTGTCAATTGATATGAAGAAAAAACATCGTATAAAGAAGAATGATGAATTCCAGGCGGTTTTTCAAAAAGGAAAATCAAATGCGAATCGTCAGTTTGTTGTATACCAATTAGATAAAGAAGAACAGCCAAACTTTCGCATCGGCCTTTCTGTTAGCAAGAAAATTGGAAATGCAGTAGTTCGTAATCGAATTAAGCGCATGGTCCGTCAGGCTATTACAGAGTTAAAAGATGAGATAGATTCTGGGAAAGATTTTGTTATAATAGCAAGGAAGCCTTGTGCAGAGATGACATATGAAGAAGTAAAGAAAAGCTTAATTCATGTCTTTAAACGCTCTGGTATGAAAAGAATAAAAAAGTAGCGTAAGGAAATGAATTACACTATATACATACCGATACAAGGAGGAGTAGGCTTTGAAAAAGAAATTAGGTTTACTAGCCATGGTCGTTGCATTAATGGCGATTGCCACCGGTTGTAGTGAAACGGGTCAGCCGATTACATCGAAAAGTACTGGGATTTGGAATGAATATTTCGTATATCCGCTTTCTCAGTTAATCACGTATTTTGCCGACTTATTTAACAGTAATTACGGTTTAGCAATTGTTATTACAACTCTTATCATTCGTTTTGCATTATTACCACTAATGATTAAACAAACGAAGAGTACGAAAGCGATGCAAGCGTTACAACCGGAAATGGTGAAGTTAAAAGAGAAATATAGCTCTAAAGATCAAGCGACACAGCAAAAACTGCAGCAAGAAATGATGCAGTTATATCAAAAAAATGGTGTAAATCCATTAGCTGGTTGTTTACCAATCTTTATTCAAATGCCAATTCTGTTCGCTTTTTATCATGCAATTATGAGAACAGCTGAAATTAAACAACATAGTTTCTTATGGTTCGATTTAGGACATGCAGACCCGTTCTATATCTTACCGGTCGTTGCAGCAATTACGACATTTATTCAGCAAAAGCTTGCAATGGCAGGAACAGCTGGTCAAAATCCGCAAATGGCAATGATGCTTTGGCTTATGCCGATTATGATTTTAATCTTTGCAATTAACTTCCCAGCCGCATTATCACTTTACTGGGTTGTTGGTAATATCTTTGGTATTGCTCAAATGTACTTTATCAAAGGGCCAGAAATTAAGGCTAGCAAAGCTGGAGGCTCAAGCAAGTGAGTGTAATTACTGCTAAAGGACAAACAGTCGAGATGGCAGTAGAGGATGCTTTAAGGCAATTAAATACATCAAAAGATCGAGTAGATATAAATATTGTCGATGAGGGTAAAAGAGGATTCTTAGGTTTATTTGGGAATCGTCCTGCAGTAGTAGAAGTTGTATTGAAGAAAGATCCAATTCAAGAATGTGAAGAATATTTAAGAAATGTTATTCACGATATGGGTGTGGAAGTTGAGATTAGTAAAATTGTAAAAGGACGCGAAATTGAATTTACAATTTCTGGTGATAATGTAGGTGTTTTAATTGGGAAAAGAGGTAATACATTGAACTCTTTACATTATTTAACAAAACTTGTCGCGAATCGTAACACGAAGCAGTATATCGGTATTACACTAGATGCTGAAAATTATCGTAGTAAAAGAAAAAGTACGTTAGAATCACTTTCTTATCGATTAGCGAAACAAGTATTTAATACGAAAAAAAGAGTTATTTTAGAACCGATGCCATCTTTTGAACGAAAAATTATTCATCAGGCATTATCAAATCATCAAGGTATCAATACAACTTCTGAAGGAAATGAACCACATCGGCATGTTGTAATATCTCCTAAATGACCGGTTGCTCAAATGAGTGCCGGTTTTTTTGAGCGGAAAATAGATGTGGATAACTAAAAAACACTAAACTTATCCACTGTGAATAAGTTTAGTGTTTTTTACATGGGGATATAATAAAATGAGTTATTCTTCTTTTGTAGATAGGTTCGTTATGGTATCCTAATAATTTAGTGAAAGAAATAATCATGTTGAAATAGAGATAAATAAGCAAGTGAGGTGAAAGGACATGGAATTTGATACAATTGCTGCGATTTCCACAGCGCTTGGAGAGGGTGCAATTGCCATTGTTCGAGTAAGTGGGGATGATGCGGTTGAGAAAGTTAATCGTATTTTTAAGGGGAAGGATTTAACAGAGGTTCCTTCTCACACTATTCATTATGGTCATATTGTTGATTTAGATACAAATCAAGTTATTGAAGAAGTTATGGTGTCTATTATGCGCGCACCAAGGACTTTTACACGTGAAAATATAGTGGAAATTAACTGTCACGGTGGACTTGTTTCAGTAAATAAAGTATTGCAACTTATTCTAGCACAAGGAGTACGATTGGCAGAACCGGGCGAATTTACAAAACGTGCTTTTTTAAATGGACGTATCGATTTATCACAAGCAGAAGCTGTTATGGATTTGATTCGAGCAAAAACAGATCGTGCGATGAATGTAGCAATTAATCAAATGGAAGGGCGATTATCTAAATTAATTGGTCTTTTGCGTCAAGAAATATTAGAAACATTAGCTCATGTTGAGGTAAATATAGATTATCCAGAATACGATGATGTAGAAGAGATGACACATAATATTTTAATTGAGAAAGCGACGCATGTTCGTTCGGAAATCGAAAAAATATTAGAAACATCAAAACAAGGGAAAATTTTACGTGAGGGTATTGCTACAGCAATTATCGGTAGACCCAACGTTGGGAAATCATCGTTATTAAATAGTCTTGTTCAGGAGAAAAAGGCAATTGTAACTGATATTGCAGGAACAACTCGTGATGTTATTGAAGAGTACGTTAACGTGCGTGGTGTACCTCTTAAACTTATAGATACAGCCGGTATTCGGGAGACAGAAGATGTTGTTGAACGAATTGGTGTGGAACGTTCAAAAGAAATGATGAGCCAAGCGGATTTAGTATTAGTTGTTGTCAACTATAGCGAGGCTTTAACAAATGAGGATGAAGATCTATTCCGTGCGGTACAAGGAAAAGACTTTATTGTTATTGTGAATAAGACTGATTTACCGCAAGCGATTGATATGGAACGTGTTACAGAGTTAGCCGCGGGAAATCGTGTTATTACAACATCCTTAATTGAGGAACAAGGGATAGATGAACTCGAAAAGGCAATAGCTGATTTATTCTTTGAAGGAACAATCGATTCTGCAGATATGACATATGTTTCTAATGCGAGACATATTGGATTATTAACACAAGCAGGAAAAACAATCTGTGATGCAGTTGAGGCGATTGAAAATGGTGTACCAATTGATATGGTACAAATTGATTTAACAAGAACGTGGGAAATACTTGGTGAAATTACTGGGGACACAGTGCATGAAAGCTTAATTGACCAGTTGTTCTCTCAATTTTGTTTAGGAAAATAATATAGTGAAGTTGTAGAAAGATAGAGATTATTAGGAGGAATAAACAATGGGATACAATGCCGGTTCATACGATGTCATAGTAATCGGTGCAGGTCATGCAGGATGTGAAGCTGGTCTTGCGGCAGCACGAATGGGCTCAAAAACATTAATGTTAACAATTAACTTGGATATGGTAGCATTCATGCCATGTAACCCTTCTGTTGGTGGACCAGCAAAAGGGATTGTTGTTCGTGAAATTGATGCATTAGGCGGAGAAATGGGACGTAATATTGATAAAACTCATATTCAAATGCGTATGCTAAATACAGGTAAGGGACCAGCCGTACGTGCACTTCGAGCGCAAGCTGATAAATTCTCTTACCAACATGAATTAAAGAAAACAATTGAAGAAACACCAAACTTAACGTTGTTCCAAGGAATGGTAGAGCGTTTAATCGTTGAAGAAGGTGTATGTAAAGGGGTAGTTACACAAGCTGGTGCAGAATATACAGCAAAAACAGTTGTAATTACAACTGGAACATTTTTACGCGGCGAGATTATCATGGGCGACTTAAAATATTCAAGTGGTCCAAATAACCAGCAACCGTCTATTACATTATCTGAGCATTTAGAGGAGCTTGGATTTGATCTTGTGAGATTTAAAACAGGGACACCTCCTCGTGTAAACAGTAATACAATTGACTACAGTAAAACAGAAATTCAACCAGGTGATGATAAGCCACGTGCATTCTCTTTTGAAACAACGAAATTTATTATGGATCAAATTCCATGTTGGTTGACATATACAAGTACAGAAACACACCGTTTAATAGATGAAAATTTACATCGTTCAGCTATGTATTCTGGTATGATTAAAGGAACAGGTCCTAGATACTGTCCTTCTATTGAAGACAAAGTAGTAAGATTTAATGATAAACCACGTCATCAAATTTTCTTAGAGCCAGAAGGGCGTAATACACAAGAAGTATATGTACAAGGTTTATCCACAAGCTTACCAGAAGATGTACAACGTGACATGCTTAGAACAATTCCAGGCCTAGAAAATGTTGAAATGATGCGTACAGGTTATGCAATTGAATATGATGCAATCGTGCCAACACAACTATGGCCAACACTTGAAACGAAAAAGATTAAAAATTTATATACAGCAGGACAAATTAATGGAACTTCTGGTTACGAAGAGGCGGCCGGACAAGGGCTTATGGCTGGAATTAATGCAGCATGCCGTTCTTTAGGTAAAGAAGAAGTTGTTTTAGGTCGCGAGGATGCTTATATTGGCGTCTTAATTGATGATCTTGTAACGAAAGGTACAAATGAACCATATCGTTTATTAACGTCTCGTGCAGAATACCGTCTATTATTACGCCACGATAATGCTGATCTTCGTTTAACTGAAGTTGGTCGTAAAATTGGATTAATTAAAGAAGAGCGCTATGAGCGATTTACAAATAAAAAATTACAAATTGAACAGGAAAAGGAACGTTTAAGCAGCATTATTATTAAACCACGTCCTGAAGTTCAAGAATTAATTCGCAATATTGGCGGAAGTGAATTGAAAGATGGAATACGTGCAAGTGACTTATTACGTCGTCCAGAGATGACATATGAGCATATTCATCTTTTAGTACCAAGTGAAGTAGAATTAAGTGATGAAGTTAAAGAACAAGTTGAAATTCAGATTAAGTATGAAGGATATATTGAAAAATCTTTACAGCAAGTAGAGCGTATGAAGAAAATGGAGAATAAAAAAATCCCTGTAGATATTGATTATGATGCGATTTCTAGCATTGCTTCAGAAGCTAGACAGAAATTGAAAGATGTTCGTCCACTTTCAATGGGGCAGGCTTCACGTATTTCTGGCGTAAATCCAGCGGATATTTCCATTTTACTTGTGTATATAGAACAAGGAAAAATTGCACGCGTATCGAACCAATAAATAGTAAGGAGATATTGCTAGATGAACATAGAACAATTTCAATCTATGCTAGAAGAGAAGGGAATCACCCTCTCTTCTAGACAGTTAGAGCAGTTCAAAATCTACTTTGAAACATTAGTAGAGTGGAATGAAAAAATGAACTTAACGGCTATTACAGAAAAAGAAGAAGTATATTTAAAACACTTTTTTGATTCCATTACAGCTGCTTTTTATTATGATTTTTCAAAACCATTCTCAATTTGCGATGTTGGTGCAGGGGCTGGATTCCCAAGTATTCCTTTAAAAATTTGTTTCCCGCATTTAAAAGTAACAATTGTAGATTCGTTGCAAAAACGTATTAATTTCTTAAATCACTTAGCACAAAAGTTAGAATTAAGTGATGTTGCATTTTGTCACGATCGTGCTGAAACGTTTGGGAAAAAAGAAGGTGTACGTGAATCATACGATATTGTAATGGCACGTGCAGTTGCGCGTCTTTCTGTATTAAGTGAGCTATGTTTACCGCTTGTAAAAGTTGGAGGAACATTCATTGCAATGAAAGGTGCAGCAGCAAACGAAGAAATTGAAAATGGCAAGTATGCTTTAGAGGTGCTAGGCGGAGAGTTAAAAGAGATGTCTACGTTCCAATTACCGTTTGAAGAGAGTGAACGTAATATTTTATTAATCGAGAAAAAGCGCAAGACACCAAAGAAATATCCACGCAAACCGGGAACACCCAATAAATTACCTATTGAAAAATAAATCTTATTAGACGTAAGATTAAATTATATAAATGAAAACGTAAATGTTTCATAGGAAACATTTTATGGAGAATAGTCAATAGGCCTAAAAGGTGGTGGAATATGTATGAAAAATACGTTTTCTCGTTTATTTGGCTTTGGAGATAAAGAGAGCGAATTCGAATTACAAGACGAAAGCCATGAAGAGATAGATAAAAAGGTATATGAAGAAATACAAGAAATTCCGATAGTAAATATTACCCCTAACCGTTATCAACCAAGAACAGTTTTTGATGATGCGCGTATTGATGAGCTAGCATTAACAATTCGTACACATGGACTTATTCAGCCGATTGTTGTAAGGCAATATGAGGATGATAAGTACGAGATTATTGCTGGAGAAAGACGTTTTCGCGCGGCAACAAAGTTAGGTTGGGAAAAGGTTCCTGCAATTATAAAGAACTTAAATGATACAGAGACAGCTTCTGTAGCTTTAATTGAAAACTTGCAACGTGAGGAACTAACGGCAATCGAGGAAGCTGTGGCATATCAAAAGCTGATTGAGTTACATAATTTAACACAAGAAGCATTGGCACAACGACTTGGAAAAGGACAATCTACAATCGCAAATAAGTTGCGATTGTTAAAGTTGCCTGAAGAAATAAAAAGTGCATTATTAGAAAAAAGCATTACAGAACGTCATGCCCGCGCTCTCATTCCTTTAAAAAATGAGGAATTACAACTGAAAGTTTTACAGGAAATTGTGGAGAAACAACTAAATGTAAAGCAAACAGAAGAACGAATTGCGAAGTTACTAGAGGAAGCGAAACCGAAGCGTAAGGCAAAGCAAAAAGCAGTAAGTCGAGATACGAGGATTGCTATGAATACAATTAGACAATCTTTACAAATGGTTACTGAAAGTGGTTTGAATGTTAATTCTGAGGAAGAAGAATTTGATGAGTACTATCAAATTACAATTAAAATTCCAAAGAAAAAATAATAATGACGTGCTAGAGACCTTATCCTATTGGAGAGGTCTCTTTTACTATATTTTCTTGTTAAATGAAGAAGGAGTTTAGAAATAAATTTTGAAGTTTAATAAAGGACGTAAAAGAAAAAGTTTTATTTCATGTTACAATAAACGTAATTGTTACTAGAATAAGATAGAAAGGTTGAAAGTAGGTGACATCATGGGAAAAATCATTGCTATTGCTAATCAAAAAGGCGGTGTTGGAAAAACAACAACATCTGTTAATTTAGGGGCTGGATTGGCGCAAGTAGGTAAAAAAGTCCTTCTTGTAGATATTGATGCTCAAGGAAATGCAACGACTGGTGTGGGAATTGAAAAATCTGAATTAGATCAATGTATTTACAACGTTCTTGTGGAAGATGCAGATGTTCAAGGGGTTATACAGAAAACCGCAACTGAAAACTTAGATGTTCTACCCGCTACAATTCAATTAGCTGGTGCTGAAATTGAATTGGTACCGACTATTTCCCGGGAAGTACGTTTGCAAAGAGCATTACAGCCAGTTCGTGATGAATATGACTATATTATTATCGACTGTCCCCCATCTTTAGGGTTATTAACGATTAATGCATTAACAGCAGCAGATTCTGTTATTATTCCTGTACAGTGTGAATATTACGCACTAGAAGGGTTAAGTCAGCTATTAAATACAGTTCGACTTGTACAAAAACATTTAAATAAAAATTTAGCAATTCAAGGTGTATTGTTAACAATGTTGGATGCCCGTACAAATTTAGGAATCCAAGTTATAGATGAAGTGAAAAAGTATTTTAGGGATAAAGTATATCGCTCGATTATTCCGCGTAATGTACGCTTGAGCGAGGCTCCAAGTCATGGGAAACCTATTATGCAGTATGACGCTAAATCAAGAGGAGCAGAAGTATATATAGATTTAGCAGAGGAAGTGATTGCAGGTGGCTAAAGGATTAGGAAGAGGAATTAATGTGTTTTTTCCTGATTTAGATGTGAAAGAAGAGGAAACAATTCAGGAGATTCTTGTAACTGAATTAAGGCCGAATCCATATCAACCGCGTAAACACTTTAATAAAGAGGCGATTCAGGAATTAGCAATTTCGATTAAGGAACACGGTATTCTACAACCATTAATTGCTAGGAAGAGCATTAAAGGATATGAAATTGTTGCAGGTGAAAGACGATTTCGTGCTGCGAAAGAGGCTGGTTTAGAAAAAGTACCTGCGGTTGTAAGACAATTAAATGAACAGCAAATGATGGAATTTGCTTTGTTAGAAAACTTACAACGAGAAGATTTAAATCCTATGGAAGAGGCAATGGCATACCAGATGTTAATGAATGAGCTAAATGTAACGCAAGAACAATTAGCGAAACGTCTTGGTAAAAGCAGACCTTACATTGCAAATTATACTAGGTTATTAAGCCTACCTTCTTTTGTACAAGATATGATTGCAAATGGTCAACTTTCAATGGCTCATGGGAGAACTTTACTTACGATAAAAGATGAAGAACAATTGAAGTCCTTATTGAAACGCATTGAAAAAGAAGGATTAAATGTTCGTCAATTAGAGAAAATCGTCCAAGAGATTAATCAACACGTTTCACGTGAAACAAAAAAAGTGAAAAAAGAGCGAAATATATTTTTCGTAGAACGTGAAACGTTCTTAAGAGAAAAGTTTGGCACAGATGTGAAAATTAAAGAGACGAAAAAAGAAAAAGGTAAAATCGAAATTGAATTTTTTAATAAAGAAGATTTAAATCGTATTTTAGAACTATTAGCACAGAAAAATTAAAAAGCAAACCATCTTATTATTTATAGATGGTTTGCTTTTTTTAATGCGGATAATTTTTGATCCGTCTCTTTTATACTTTGTGCGATTACATCAGCCATTTTCATGACTAAACTTAATCTTGTATTTTGAAGAACGAAAAACTCCATAAACCCATTTAGATTGACGATACCGTGTATGTGCAAATCACCAACTGCAGGTAATTTCTTATTCATAGCAGCTCCAGGTTTACTAGGTCCCTTTCCAGTAGTGATTGATCCGATATTTTGGGACTTTCCTAAACATGCATCAACAGCAATTATAAATGCAGTAGGATATTCTTTCTGTATATTCTGAATTTTCTCTTCTAAATTTAGCGCATGTACTGGCTCATCTAGTGTACCGAATACTTGGAGGTTTTGGATGTCTATTTGTTCAAGTTTTGTACCAACTAATGGGCCGAGTGCGTCACCTGTAGAGCGATCTGTGCCGATACAAACGAGAATGAGTGGTATATTAGTTTTAATAGGAATATGGGTAAGTAAGAAATTACTGATTATCTCGGAGGCTTCTAGATCTTGGTGCATAACGTTTTGAGTTTCTTTCTCAAAAAATGGTAAGCGAAAACTTCCAATATTCATGAAGCACCCATCCTTTTAATAAATTTTCAATATATGTTATATGGTGAGGAAAATGGAAAGTTATAAGTGCGTAATTTTTGCAAAATGTGAATGAAAACGGAAATAATAGTACTAGTATATATATATTCGTTCCATTTTATACCTGGATGTCGGGGATAAAATAGGATTAAAATCATAAAATTTTTTCAGCAATTAGGGGACTTCTGATACAATAATAAGGGTAACTAAAAAGAAATTTTAGCTAGAGAGGTAGAGGTACATGGATTTATTAGCGAAGTGGTTTAATTCTATGAAACAGTATTTATTAGATGCTGATCGTTGGGCTCATATTGGAGTTGCGACATTAAAAATATGTATTATTTTAACAATTGGTGCAGTTGTTGTGCGTATTGCAAGAGCGGTTGTACGAAATGCGTTTCGCATGGGAAGTCGTTCTCCAATTCAAATTTCAGAACGTCGTACAGTTACAGTAGCGAAATTACTTGAAAATATTGTAGCGTACGTTGTTATGTTCATTATGCTAATTGCGATTTTAGGTGTGTTTGATATTAATGCATCAGGTTTATTAGCGGGTGCTGGGGTAATTGGTTTAGCAGTCGGATTTGGTGCTCAAAGTTTAGTGAAAGATGTTATTACAGGTTTATTTATTTTGTTAGAAGATCAGTTTTCGGTTGGCGATTATGTTAAAATCGGTCAATTTGAAGGAGTCGTTTTAGAAATTGGACTTCGTACAACGAAAGTAAAGAGTTGGACAGGTGAAATTCATACTTTACCAAATGGAAGTATTGTTCAAGTTACTAACTACTCAGTTAGTAATAGTGTAGCGTTTGTTGATGTATCTATTTCATATGAGGCTGATATTGCGAAAGCAGAGCAAGTTATTGAAGATTTATTAGTAGAATTACCTTCAAAGTACGAAAAAATGGTAACAACACCTCAATTATTAGGTGTGCAAACATTAGCTGCATCAGAAGTTATATTACGTGTTATTGCTGAAGTAGAACCGATGCAACATGCAGTTATTGCAAGGGCACTTCGTAAAGAGATTAAAAATCGTCTTGATTTACATGGAATTGAAATTCCATATCCACGTATGGTTTTATATAATCGTGAAGAATTAGTTAGTGGAAAAGCAATTTAGTATGGAGAGGAGTTTGGAGAGTGGAGCAAAAGGAATATAACTTGTATGATGTTGTGGAAATGAAGAAAGCCCATCCATGTGGCGAGAATCGTTGGAAAATTATTCGTATGGGAATGGATATCCGCATTAAGTGCGAGGGGTGTGACCATTCAGTAATGATTCCTCGAAGAGAGTTTGATCGTAAGGTGAAAAAAATACTTGTGAAGCACGAAGAATAGAGGGAGAGTAACAGTTACAGTAGGTAACTGTTACTTTTTTTCGTTTGGCGGAAACTTGTCATTTTTTTCGTTACTATCTATAATGATGAAAGATTGAGACATAGGAGTGAAAAATATGGGATTAACGGCTGGGATTGTTGGATTACCTAACGTAGGGAAGTCCACTTTATTTAATGCAATTACACAAGCAGGAGCAGAATCTGCGAACTATCCATTCTGTACAATTGATCCAAACGTAGGGATTGTAGAAGTACCAGATGAGCGTTTAAATAAATTAACGGAATTAGTAGAACCGAAAAAGACTGTTCCGACTGTATTCGAGTTTACTGATATTGCAGGTATTGTAAAAGGTGCTAGTAAAGGTGAAGGTTTAGGAAATAAATTCTTATCTCACATTCGTCAAGTAGATGCAATTTGCCAAGTTGTTCGTTGTTTTGAAGACGAAAATATTACGCACGTTTCAGGGAAAGTAGATCCAATTGATGATATTGAAACAATCAATTTAGAGCTAATTTTAGCGGACTTAGAGTCTGTTGATAAGCGTATCGAGCGTGTTGCGAAATTAGCAAGACAAAAAGATAAAGAAGCGGTATATGAGCATGAAATTTTAGTTCGTTTAAAAGAAGCTTTTGAAGAGGGAAAACCAGCTCGTACTGTTGAATTTACAGAAGAGCAGATGAAGGTTGTTAAAGGCCTTCATTTACTTACAACAAAAGAAATGTTATACGTAGCGAATGTAAGTGAAGACGATGTTATCGATCCTTCGGAAAATAAATACGTACAAATGGTAAAAGAATTTGCAGCAAATGAAAATTCTCAAGTAATCGTTGTATGTGCAAAAATCGAATCAGAAATCGCTGAATTAGACGAAGAAGAGAAAAAAGTATTCCTTGAAGAATTAGGAATTGAAGAGTCTGGTTTAGATCAATTAATTCGTGCAGCATATGACCTATTAGGACTTGCTACTTACTTTACAGCTGGCGTTCAAGAAGTACGTGCTTGGACATTTAAACAAGGAATGAAGGCACCGCAATGTGCTGGTGTTATTCATACAGACTTTGAGCGTGGATTTATTCGTGCAGAAACAGTTTCTTACGATGACTTAATGACAAACGGTTCTATGACAGCTGCAAAAGAAGCTGGAAAAGTACGTTTAGAAGGAAAAGAATATATCGTAAAAGACGGAGATGTTATGCACTTCCGTTTTAACGTTTAATTTAATATTTCCTAGGAAAAATAAAGATATGAGCTTGGCAAATATATTATATGTTTGCCAAGTTTTTTATGTATTGGTGAGTTGATTCATATAACTTACTATGATATAATCTAAACTCGTGAGTAATTACTATAAATTAATTGCTCCTTGCCCATTACGGGCCGTTTAGACCAAAAGGAGGTGAAAGTGTAATGAGAAAGTACGAAATTATGTACATCATTCGTCCTGGCGTTGAAGAAGAAGCTCAAAAAGCTTTAGTTGAACGTTTTGCAGGTGTTTTAACAAACAATGGTGCAGAAATCATTAACACGAAAGAGTGGGGTAAGCGTCGTTTAGCTTACGAAATCAACGACTTACGTGAAGGTTTCTACATGATCTTAAACGTGAAATCTAACGCAGAAGCGATTAACGAATTCGACCGTTTAGCTAAGATCAACGAAGACATCCTTCGTCATATCGTTGTTAAAGAAGAAGAAAAATAATTGATATATAAGGGAGAGTGGTTCGATTGATGAATCGTGTTATCCTCGTTGGTCGTTTAACTAAGGACCCTGACTTACGTTACACGCCCAATGGTGTTGCAGTAGCTACTTTTACGTTAGCTGTGAATCGCGCATTTGCCAATCAACAAGGTGAGCGTGAAGCTGACTTTATTAATTGTGTAATATGGCGTAAACAAGCAGAAAACGTAGCAAATTATTTGAAAAAAGGTAGCTTAGCAGGCGTAGATGGACGTCTTCAAACTCGTAATTACGAGGGACAAGATGGTAAACGTGTATACGTAACAGAAGTTCTTGCGGAAAGCGTGCAATTTTTAGAGCCGCGTAATGGCGGTGGGGAGCAACGTGGTTCATTTAATCAGCAACCATCAGGAGCTGGTTTCGGTAACCAAGGCTCTAACCCATTTGGTCAATCTAGTAATTCAGGTAACCAAGGTAACTCTGGATTTACGAAGAATGACGATCCATTTTCAAATGTAGGTCAACCGATCGACATTTCCGACGACGATTTACCGTTCTAATACAGTAAATTTGTTAGTTTTAACAAAGAATGGAGGGAAATAGACATGGCAGGACGCAAAGGTGGACGTGCGAAACGTCGTAAGGTGTGTTTCTTCACAGCTAACGGCATCACTCGCATTGACTATAAAGATGTTGATTTATTAAAACGTTTCGTTTCTGAGCGTGGTAAAATTTTACCTCGTCGTGTAACAGGAACAAGCGCGAAATACCAACGCAAACTTACAGTTGCAATTAAACGTGCTCGTCAAATGGCACTTTTACCATATGTTGGTGAATAATAGCGTATGAAATGCACAGTAGAGTCGGACTCTACTGTGCATTTTGCTATGCTTTTCTTTTTTGAAAGAGAGGTTAAAATGTGAAACAAGCAAGATTTATTACTGAAGGTGCCGCGTTGTTGGCTATATATGCAATGTTATTGCTTATATCTATGTATGTTCCGATTTTGGGTACAGTTGTAACTTTTGCGTTGCCGTTACCATTTATACTATTAATGATAAGACATAAACTATCTAATGTGCTCGTGGTTTTTGTAGCGGCACTTTTTGTTACTGTTATTGTGAGTCAACCGATGAATTTAGTGAAGACAATTATGTTTGGATTGATAGGGATTGTTTTAGGATATATGTATAAAACAAGAAAAAAGCCAGTGGAAATCTTAATAGCTGGGACGCTTGCATACTTAATTGGTTTTGTACTTATTTATGTTGCGAGTATAAAGTTTTTCAACATAGATATAATGAAGCAAATGCAAAGTATATTTAGTGAAAGTATGGCGAAAAGCGAAAAGATAGTAAGTGCTACAGGTATGCCGATTAGTAAGGAACAAAAAGAGTTACTTGCACAAATGAACGATATATTACAATCGTTACTTCCGAGTATACTTGTGCTAGTTTCAGTATGTTTTTCTTGGATTACAGTGATAATATCAGGTAGTGTTTTGAAAAAGTTAAAACATGACGTTATATCTTGGCCTAAATTTAAAGATATACAATTACCAAAGAGTATCATTTGGTATTACGTTATATTTATTTTGTTAGCAACTTTTATAAAAGTAGAACCAACATCATATTTACATATGGTATTTTCTAACCTAAATGTCATATTTGCACTATTGCTTGTACTGCAAGGTCTGACATTTATCGCCTTTTTAGCGTATAGAAAAGGTTTTACTAAAGGGGTTCCTATTATTAGTTTTATTGCATGCATGTTTATTCCGATGCTGTTTCCTCTTGTGACAATCTTAGGTATAATTGACTTAGGGATTTCATTGCGTTCTAAAATAGGTGGATAAAATAATATTCCTTATACTATTTTAATCTGTTTAACTAACTGGAAGGTGAGTTAGTTTTACTTTATAGGAGTTGTATACATGCCTGAATTTGATAAGAAACAGTGGTTTTTATATCCTGTTTATGTATTGGCATTTTTTGTGTTTGTGCTCATTTCAATTCTCTGTTATTTTCATTTAATTATGGGGATAGCTGCTTTTGTCATTTTTTGTATCGTATTCTTTATCGTTATACGATTTGAACTTAATTTTCAAAGGAATTTTGAAAAGCATACGACAGATATGATTACAAGAGTAAAGAAAGTAAGTAATGAAGCATTTAACCAAATGCCGATTGGTATTTTGTTATACAATAAGGATTATGGGATTGATTGGGCAAATCCTTATTTATCTTCATGTCTGGGACAGCATGCATTAGCTGGATGGCACCTTTACGATGTATCAGAAACATTACTTCTTTTCATTAAAGGAGAAACTTCTGATGATATAGTCTCTTTAAATAATCGAAAGTTTCGCGTTTTTGTAAGGAAAGAAGAAAAGTTAATTTATTTCTTTGATGTAACGGAACAAACAGAAATCGAAAAGATGTACGAGGATCAAAGGACTGTTTTAGCTGTCATCTATTTGGATAATTATGATGAAGTTACACAAGGATTAGATGATCAATTACGTACGAATATAACAAGTCTTGTGACATCGCGACTAAATGAATGGGCACTTAAGTATGGGGCGTATTTAAAACGTGCATCTTCAGAAAGATTCTTCGTTGTGCTAAATGAAAGTATTTTGACGCAGATGGAAAAAGGGAAATTTAGCATTTTAGATCAGGTGCGTGAAGAAACATCTAAAAGGAATATACCACTTACATTAAGTGTGGGTGTCGGATCAGGTGATTTACCTTTATCAGAGCTTGGAGCAATGGCTCAATCTGGTTTAGATCTTGCGCTTGGGCGTGGGGGAGACCAAGTAGCTATTAAACAAGCGACAGGTAAAGTTAAGTTCTATGGAGGTAAGACAAATCCGGTTGAAAAACGTACCCGTGTACGCGCTAGGGTCATTTCGCATGCGTTAAAGGATTTAGTATTAGAAAGTAGTAATGTCATTATTATGGGGCATAGGGCTCCCGATATGGACGCAATTGGTGCTGCGATTGGTATTTTAAAAGTGGCTCAATTAAATGAGCGTAAAGGATATATTGTGTTAGATGAAAATGATTCCGATAAAGGAATTAAGCGTTTGATGGACAAAGTGAAACAAAATGAGGAGTTATGGTCTCGTTTTATTACTCCAGAGCAAGCGATGGAATTTGCAAATGATGAGTCGTTACTTGTTGTTGTCGATACGCATAAACCTTCTATGGTGATGGAGCAAAAACTGTTACATAAAATTGAAAATGTAGTAGTTATTGATCATCATCGCCGTGGAGAAGATTTTATTGAAGACCCATTGCTAGTTTATATGGAACCATATGCTTCTTCAACAGCAGAATTGGTTACAGAATTACTTGAGTATCAACCTAAAAATTTAAAGATGACAATGTTAGAAGCGACGGCATTGTTAGCGGGTATTATTGTCGACACGAAAAGTTTCACATTCCGGACAGGGGCTCGTACATTTGATGCTGCTTCTTATTTACGCTCACATGGTGCAGATACTGTACTTGTACAAGAACTTTTAAAGGAAGATATGGATCAGTATTTACGGGTTGCAAAAGCTATAAAAAATGCGTACATTTATAAAAATGGAATTGCGATTGCTAAAGTTGATAGTGATGATTACTACGATCAAGTGCTTATTGCGCAATCGGCAGACACGTTATTAACGATGACAGGGATTATTGCATCATTTGTTGTTGCGAAACGTGGCGAGAATCTTATTGGAATTAGCAGCAGGTCTTTAGGTGAAGTGAATGTGCAGCTAATTATGGAAAACTTAGGCGGTGGCGGGCATTTGACGAATGCAGCCACACAAATGAAAAATGTTACAGTAGATGAAGCTGAGGAGAAGCTTCGATTTGTTATTGATGACTATTTACAGGGAGGCACACAATCATGAAAGTAATTTTTCTAAAAGACGTAAAAGGTAAAGGTAAAAAAGGAGAAGTAAAAAACGTACCGGATGGCTATGCAAATAACTTCTTACTAAAACAAGGATTGGCTGCTGAAGCAACAAATAGCAGTATGAAAACTTTAGAAGCTCAAAAGCGTAAAGAAGAAAAAGATGCAGCAGCAGAGCTTGAAAATGCAAAAGAGTTAAAAGAGACTTTAGAGAAATTAACTGTAGAATTAAAGGCGAAATCTGGAGAAGGTGGCCGTTTATTTGGTTCTATCACAAGCAAACAAATCGTGGATGCAATGCAAAAATCACACAAGATTAAGCTTGATAAACGTAAATTTGAAATGGACGATGCAATCCGCGCGTTAGGTTATACAAACGTTACTGTGAAATTGCATCCACAAGTAACAGCAACAGTAAAAGTTCATGTTAGTGAACAATAAAAATAAATTAAGCAAGGAGGATTGCGTATGAGTGATGTACTTGCTGATCGTACCCCTCCGCATAATATAGAGGCTGAGCAGGCGGTTTTAGGGGCCATATTGATTGATCAAGATGCGTTAACTTCAGCATCAGAGTTATTGGTACCTGATTCGTTCTATCGAACGAAACATCAAAAGATTTTTGAAGTCATGCTTGGGCTATCTGATAAGGGAGAGCCGATCGACTTAGTAATGATGACATCAGCAATGGCTGATCAAGGATTATTAGAAGAAGTTGGTGGGGTTTCTTACTTAGCAGAGTTAGCAGAGGTTGTGCCAACTGCAGCTAACGTAGAATATTACGCACGCATCATCGCTGAAAAGGCGCTTTTACGTCGTTTAATTCGCACGGCGACTCATATTGTATCGGATGGATATGAGAGAGAAGATGATGTGGATGGTCTTTTAAATGAGGCTGAGAAAAAAATATTAGAAGTATCCCATCAAACGAATGCAAAAGCATTCCAAAACATTAAAGATGTTCTTGTAGATGCTTATGACAAAATTGAACTTTTGCATAATCAAAAGGGTGAAGTTACTGGGATACCAACTGGGTTTACTGAATTAGATAAGATGACAGCAGGTTTCCAACGAAATGATTTAATTATCGTGGCAGCACGTCCATCAGTAGGGAAAACGGCATTTTCATTAAATATCGCACAAAACGTAGCGACGAAAACGGATGAAAATGTAGCGATTTTTAGTTTGGAGATGGGTGCTGATCAGCTTGTTATGCGTATGCTTTGTGCAGAAGGGAATATTGATGCACAAAGACTTCGTACTGGTTCATTAACTTCCGATGATTGGGCAAAATTAACAATGGCAATGGGGAGTCTCTCAAATGCTGGTATATATATTGATGATACGCCAGGTATTAAAGTAAATGAGATTCGAGCAAAATGTCGTAGATTAAAGCAAGAACAAGGTCTTGGTATGATTTTGATCGACTATTTGCAGCTTATTCAAGGAAGTGGGAAATCAGGAGAAAATCGTCAGCAGGAAGTATCTGAGATTTCTCGTACCTTAAAAGGGATTGCACGTGAATTGCAAGTACCTGTTATTGCTTTATCACAGTTATCTCGTGGTGTAGAATCTCGTCAAGATAAACGCCCGATGATGTCTGATATTCGTGAATCTGGAAGTATTGAGCAGGATGCTGATATTGTAGCTTTCCTATATCGTGAAGACTACTATGATCGAGAAACGGAAAACAAAAATACAATTGAAATTATTATTGCAAAACAGCGTAACGGTCCAGTAGGTTCAGTGGAACTTGCATTCGTCAAAGAGTTCAATAAGTTCGTTAACTTAGAACGTCGTTTTGAGGATGGACATGCTCCGCCGGCATAAAGGCAGTATAAAAAAGAAACACATTTCTTATAATAAGATGTGTTTCTTTTTTTTTTATAAGAAAGATAAGGCTTTCATAAGTTAAATATATAATTCTTACGAACGAAAAAGTTTTTTTATGAAAAAATGTTCGCTTTTCGGTTGACTTCTTTTTCGGTTTTGGTACAATTATATTGTTTGAATAGATCGTTTGAAAATTGCGGAGGTGCTTTAATAATGTCTTCAGTAGTAGTTGTAGGAACACAATGGGGCGACGAAGGAAAAGGTAAAATCACTGATTTTCTTTCTGAGCATGCGGAAGTAGTTGCAAGATATCAAGGTGGAAATAACGCGGGACATACAATTGTTTTCGGCGGAGTTAAATATAAATTACACTTAATTCCATCTGGTATTTTCTATAAAGAGAAAATTTGTGTAATCGGAAACGGATTAGTAGTAGATCCAAAAGCATTACTTGAAGAGTTAAAATACTTACACGATCGTGGTGTAAGTACTGATAATTTACGTGTAAGTAACCGTGCACATGTTATTTTACCTTACCACTTAAAGCAAGATGAGTTAGAAGAAGCAAGTAAAGGTGATAACAAAATCGGTACAACGAAAAAAGGTATCGGTCCTGCATATATGGATAAAGCTGCTCGTATTGGTATTCGTATGGCTGATCTTTTAGACCGTGAAGCATTTAAAGAGAAGCTTGAGCGCAATTTAGTAGAAAAAAATCGTTTATTTGAAAAAATGTACGATACAGAAGGTTTCACTGTAGAAGAAATTTTCGAAGAGTACTTCGAGTACGGGCAACAAATCGCGCAATATGTATGTGATACGTCTGTTGTATTAAATGATGCATTAGATAATAATCACCGTGTATTATTTGAAGGTGCGCAAGGTGTTATGCTTGATATTGACCACGGTACGTACCCGTTCGTTACATCTTCTAACCCAATTGCTGGTGGTGTAACAGTTGGAACTGGAGTTGGTCCTGCGAAAGTTACTCGCGTTGTAGGTGTATGTAAAGCATATACAAGCCGCGTTGGTGATGGTCCATTCCCTACTGAGCTTCATGATGAAATTGGTCATCAAATTCGTGAAGTTGGTCGCGAGTATGGAACGACAACTGGTCGTCCACGCCGCGTAGGTTGGTTCGATAGCGTTGTTGTAAGACATGCACGTCGTGTTAGTGGTTTAACGGATCTATCATTAAATTCTATCGACGTTTTAACAGGTATTCCAACTCTTAAAATTTGTGTTGCTTACAAATACAATGGTGAAGTTATTGATGAAGTTCCAGCTAACTTAAACATTTTAGCAAAATGTGAGCCTGTATATGAAGAGCTTCCAGGTTGGGAAGAAGATATTACTGGTGTAAAATCATTAGATGAACTTCCTGAAAATGCACGAAAATACGTAGAACGTGTTTCTGAGTTAACAGGAATTCAAATATCTATGTTCTCAGTTGGACCAGATCGTAACCAAACAAATATTGTTCGTAACGTATACGAAGCTTAATTAATAGTGTTTAGAAAAAACTCATGTCCGCATGAGTTTTTTCTTATTCTTTTATAAAAAAATGAAAAAAGTATTGCAATAAATACAGAATACATGTTATGATACATCTTGTCGTCACGAAAATATGACGTTGGTGAGTATGAGCCATTAGCTCAGTTGGTAGAGCATCTGACTTTTAATCAGAGGGTCGAAGGTTCGAGTCCTTCATGGCTCACCATTTTATTTTTCGTGGCCCGTTGGTCAAGTGGTTAAGACACCGCCCTTTCACGGCGGTAACACGGGTTCGAATCCCGTACGGGTCATGTTTTTTTTTGCTTATTTTTGGTCCCGTGGTGTAGTGGTTAACATGCCTGCCTGTCACGCAGGAGATCGCCGGTTCGACCCCGGTCGGGACCGCCACTTTTGTTTATACCACCATTAGTGGTTTTATATATAGTTTTGGCTCGGTAGCTCAGTCGGTAGAGCAGAGGACTGAAAATCCTCGTGTCGGCGGTTCGATTCCGTCCCGAGCCACTCTCAGGATATTAAGTGGGCCCACTTAATATCCTTTTTATTTATGTAATTTTACAAAACTGAGTAGTTATTTTAAAATAGAACGAGGAGCCTCTAGCAGTTGAAGCTAGAGGTTTTTCTATAGATCGTATAAGATGCCGTGTAAAAGTGGATCATACATGAGTCTATGAGAATAGAGGAGAAAATACTTAAACAAAGGATGCGGTCATATAGGACATACTATGTAAACATCAATATGTTTAGGGATTATTGACCATATTTTTATAAGGAGGAAATAGACGATGATGGGAAAGAAAATTTTAGTAGTTGATGATGAAAAGCCGATTGCAGATATTTTGAAGTTTAACTTAGAAAAAGAAGGTTTTGAAATAGTAATGGCGCATGATGGTGATGAAGCAATTGAAAAGGCTAATGAAGAGCAACCAGATATGGTTTTATTAGATATTATGCTACCAGGTAAAGATGGCTTAGAGGTTTGCCGTGAAATACGTAAAAGCTCAGAAATGCCGATTATTATGCTTACAGCAAAGGACTCTGAGATTGATAAAGTATTAGGGCTTGAGCTTGGGGCAGATGATTATGTAACGAAGCCATTTAGTACGAGGGAATTACTTGCTCGTGTGAAGGCGAATTTACGTCGCCATCAACAAGGTGGTGCTGCGGAAAAAGAAGAAAATACAGAAATGGTTATTGGACCAATTGTGATTAATCCAAATGCATATAGTGTAACGAAGCGCGAGGAAAATATCGAGCTTACACATCGTGAATTTGAGTTGCTACATTATTTAGCGAAACATTTAGGACAAGTTATGACACGCGAACATTTATTACAAACAGTTTGGGGTTATGACTATTTTGGAGATGTGCGCACAGTAGACGTTACAGTACGTCGTTTGCGTGAAAAAATTGAAGATAATCCAAGCCATCCTACTTTAATTGTAACTAGACGTGGAGTAGGGTATTACTTGCGTGACCCAGAGCAGGAATAGTATATGAAGAAAGTTGGTTTTTTTCAATCTATTCATTTAAAATTTGTGCTTATATATATGCTATTAATATTAATAGCGATGCAAGTTATTGGAGTATATTTCGTAAGGGAATTAGAGAAGAGCTTAGTACAAGGTTTTAGGGATTCTTTAACGCAGCAAACAAACTTATTATCATATAATTTGAAGCAAGAGTTTAAAAAAAGTTATACAAAAGCAGAAACAGAGTCAACAGATGAAACGATTAAAACGTCAATTCGAAAATTTGCCTCTGATCAGAAGAAAGTTATACAAGAGGTAAGCGTATTTGATTCGCACAGAAAGTTACTGGCTATTTCAGATGAATCAAAGCAGAATAAGGTGAATCGAACATCAACTGATATAGCTGTTCAGCGAGTGTTAGTACAAAAAAAGCCAGAAGTGAAAATTGAGAAGGATGGTAGTACAGGTCATCGTGTTCAAGTTATGCTTACTCCGATTCTAGATGATAACGGTAAGGATGCGCTTGGTGTTATTTACATTGTGGCATCTATGGAAGATGTATATAAACAAATGAAGGATATAAATCAAATTTTTGCTACGGGAACAGTAATTGCTTTATTAGTAACGGCCGTACTTGGGATTTTATTGGCTCAAACAATTACAAGACCAATTTCAGATATGCGGAGACAAGCAATCGAAATGGCAAAAGGAAATTATTCCAGAAAAGTAAAAGTGCATAGCCATGATGAAATTGGACAACTGGCATTATCCTTCAATAATTTATCGAAAAAATTACAACAAGCTCGTTCTTCTACAGAAAGTGAAAGGCGTAAATTATCATCTGTTTTATCACATATGACAGATGGAGTAATTGCTACTGATCGAAAAGGGGATATTATTTTACTAAATGACCCTGCGGAAAAGATGTTAAATGTTTCTCGTGAAACAGCGCTCGATCAATCTGTTTTAGAGGTATTAGGGATACAGGAAGAATTTACGCTCGATCATTTATATGAAGAGCCAGATTCTGTTTTATTAGATTTTAGTACGAGAAATGAACCATATATTTTACGTGCTAGTTTCTCTGTTATTCAAAAAGAAACAGGGAAGGCAAACGGCTTAATTGCTGTACTATATGATGTAACAGAGCAGGAACGTATAGAACGGGAACGCCGTGAGTTTGTGGCAAATGTCTCTCATGAATTAAGGACGCCATTAACGACGATGCGCAGTTATTTAGAGGCACTTACAGATGGAGCATGGCAGGATCCAAATATTGCACCACAATTTTTAACGGTTACACAAGAAGAAACAGAAAGAATGATTAGACTTGTAAATGCGTTGTTACAGCTATCTAAACTGGATAGTACAGAGCATCGTTTAATGAAAGAATGGGTCGACTTTACTGATTTCTTTAATAATATTATTGATCGCTTTGAAATGTCTAAAGAGCAAAATGTAAGTTTCAAACGATCTTTCTCTAAGAAATCTAGATTTATTGATATGGATACTGACAAAATTACTCAAGTGCTGTATAACATTATTTCTAACGCATTAAAGTATTCACCAGAAGGTGGAACAGTAACATATCGTTTACGTGATCGCGGTGATTTATTAGAAATTAGTGTAAGTGACCAAGGAATGGGTATTCCAAAAGAAAACGTTGATAAAATCTTTGAACGTTTTTATCGCGTAGATAAAGCTCGTTCAAGACAAATGGGTGGTACGGGACTTGGATTAGCAATTGCAAAAGAAATGATTGAGGCACATGGTGGCTCTATTTGGGCGAAGAGTGAAGAAGGAAAAGGGACAACTATTTATTTCACGTTACCAATGGCAGCAGATGAAGAGGACGATTGGGAATGAGTATGGAAAACTTTAAAACAATAGTTTTAATTAACCTAGTTGTAATTAGCCTATTTCTTACTTTTAATCTATGGACGTATGTGCCAGATTCTACATCCATGCAAAACGCGAAATTTGTACAGGGGAATGAAGGAATGAACCAAACTAAAATTTCCGATGTTGTCCGTCCTACTTCTATCATCGTGCATAAAGATAAAAATCATTATGGGAGCAGAAGAGAGGCAGATATAGAATCAATCTATAAGCCTCTAGAATTAGGGGAACTACATGATTTTAGAGAGATATCAATCACTAAGGGTGATTTCCTTTCATATGTGCATGGTGAAGGGAAAGTTGAATTTGTTTTCCCTACCGATATCCCATTTGATGCAGTTAAATCCATGTTCAACATGAAAGAGAAAAGTACAGATAAGCCTAAACATTTTAATCGTATTCTCCTTGATCCTTCTAGAAGTAAGGATCAAGAAATTAAAATTAACTTTGTTTCTGATGGTGATAACTTTAAAATATACGAGGCAAAATTAAGTGGCTTGTATTTAAAAGATATTGTAAATGCCCAAAATCAATTTATAGTATCAGCAAAACCTTATTTTGATTATCAACTTAATGATATGAAAAAATTATTTTTACCAGATGGAACGACAGAGTTAAGCAATATAACATATATTTCATCTAATTTAGCAGTTGATACGTTTAAGAATGCTCTGTTTAGTGATCCTCGTTATTTAAGTCCGATTACCGAGATGTCGAAAGAAACATTTACAGATGGTATTAGATCCATGGAAATTGAAAACGATCGTCACATGCTAAAGTATAAAAACTCTTCTGTCTTAACTGAGAAAACGATAGATAATTTAATGCTTTTACAAAAAAGCTTTGAATTTGTAAGTGGTCACAGTGGGAGTTTGGATTCATATCGTTTGGACTATATGAATAAAGGAGAGACAGTATTTCGCTTAAATGAAGATGGATATCCAGTATTCAATGCAGATGGATTAGCGGAATTAAGACAAGTATGGGGATCAGAAGAAGTAATGGAATATGAAAGACCGTTGCTGTCTTTAAATACTAAAGGTATAGAACAGAAGGTTACTCTTCCGTCAGGGCATGTTGTAATAGCATCCCTAGAAAATAATCCAGAGATAAAGAAACAAGTAATTAAGGATATTGGCATTGGATACAAGTTATCACTAGATGGGCAAGTGGTTAGACTACAACCAATTTGGTATGTAAAGCTTGTTGAAGATGAAACAGGTAAACAGAAAATCTATGAGTGGAGTGAGGGAGGACTAAATGGATTGGGATCGGATTAAAACCATATTTATTGTGACCTTTTTTGTTTTGGACCTCTTTCTCATTTTCCAATTCATTCAAAAGCAAGATAGTAATCAATTGGAGCTTATTGCAGAAACAAAGATAGATCAAGAATTAAAAGCAAATAAAATTACGATGGGAAATATCCCTAAAGAACCGAAAAAAGAGTCATTTATTAGAGCGGAAAATAAAGCCTTTAAAGAAGAAGATATACAGTCTTTGAAAAATCAAACGGTGCATATACAAAATATGTACAAGATAGAAAGTAAGCTAAAAGAGCCTTTTTTAAATACGAAATCATTATCAAAAGATAAGTATAATGAATTTTTGAAGAACTATGTATTGGATGGACAAAAGTATGAATTTGGAGCGGTGAAAGACTCTAAAATTTATTTCTTCCAAAAATATAAAGATAAGCCTATTTTCTATAATAATCAGGCGATGATTGTTGTGGAATTAAATGAAAAAAATGAACTTGTTTCATATACGCAGACAATGCTAACTGATTTAAAAGAAATGGGCGAAGGTGAAAAAACGAAAGAGCAAGAAATTATTACGGCTCAAACAGCTTTAGAAAATTTGTATTTAAAAAATAAAATTCATGGAAATACGCATGTTAAAGAAGCGCAAATTGGTTATGCCACTCTTACCGCATCTACTTCTAATAACCAAGTACTTGCTCCAACGTGGAATTTAAAAACGGAGCAGAAGCAGGACTTCTTTGTGAATGCAATTGAAGGACAAGTTATGGAATTAGGAGAAAAGGAAAATCAAGTGGTTGATGAACATACTGGAGTGAGAAAGAATGGGGTTGCATTTTAGCGTACTTGCAAGTGGAAGTACAGGAAATATGCTATACGTAGGAACCGATGAAAAAAAATTACTAGTCGACGCAGGTTTAAGTGGTAAAGCAACAGAGGCTTTATTTAAACAAGCAGAACTAAATATAAATGATGTATCAGGTATTCTTGTAACGCATGAGCATAGTGATCATATTAAAGGATTAGGTGTATTGGCACGTAAATATGATTTACCTGTTTATGCGAATGAGAAAACATGGAATGCAATGGAACATTTAATAGGAAATATCCCAACTGAACAAAAGTTTATTTTCTCAGTTGGTGATGTGAAAACATTTGGTGATATTGAAGTCGAGTCATTTGGAGTTTCTCATGATGCGGCAGAACCGATGTTTTATGCTTTCCATAACAATAATAGGAAATTAGCGCTTATTACAGATACGGGATACGTAAGTGACCGTATGAAGGGCGTTATTAAGGGAGCTAATGCTTTTGTATTTGAAAGTAATCATGATGTAGAAATGCTTCGTATGGGACGTTATCCATGGAGCATTAAACGACGTATTTTAAGTGACGTTGGGCATGTTTGTAATGAGGATGCTGCATTAGCGATGGCAGATGTAATTACAGATGAGACAAAGCATATTTATTTAGCCCATTTAAGCTTAGATAATAACATGAAAGAACTAGCGCGTATGTCAGTATCACAAGTACTAGAGGAAAAAGGATTTGGAGTGGGTGAATCCTTTGAAATTCACGATACAGATCCAAAAATGCCTACAAAAATTCAATACGTATAATTCTTCATTTTAGTAAACAATAAAGGTGAATATAGTTGTTTTCAGGAAGATAGGTGAACAAATATGTCCTTTATTGATGAAGAAAGTTATCGTATGAAACGTGCAGGAAAAAAGAAGCACAAAGGTATAGTTCTTTCGAGTATAGCGGGAACAATTGTAGGAGCTTCTTTATTTGCGTTTGGAGCGCCTTTATTTTCGAATTCTGCTGATACGCTTCCGCAAGCTGAAGCAAGCGGAAGTAATATGGCTGAAGCTCAAGGGATTAAACAGATTAGCTTTGTAGATGCTGTTGATCGTGCATCTGAAGCTGTTGTGGGTGTTATTAACATTCAACGAGATAATTTTTCAGAGGCAGATTCAGAGGCCGGTACAGGATCAGGAGTAATTTATAAAAAGACAGATGGTCAAGCTTATATTGTAACGAATAATCATGTTGTAGCTGGAGCGAATCGTATTGAAGTAAGTCTAAGTGATGGTAAGAAGGTTCCTGGAAAAGTATTAGGAACCGATGTAGTCACAGATTTAGCTGTATTAGAAATAGATGCAAAGCATGTGAAAAAAATAATTGAAATTGGCGATTCTAATACTGTTCGCAGAGGAGAACCAGTTATTGCGATTGGAAACCCACTTGGACTGCAATTTTCTGGAACAGTTACACAAGGTATTATTTCAGCTAATGAACGTATTGTCCCTGTAGATTTAGATCAAGATGGACATTATGATTGGCAAGTAGAAGTGTTACAAACAGATGCAGCGATTAATCCGGGGAATAGTGGTGGTGCGCTTGTAAATGCAGCAGGACAATTAATTGGTATTAATTCAATGAAAATTGCTGCAAAAGAAGTAGAAGGAATCGGCCTTGCTATTCCGGTGACTAGAGCTGTTCCGATTATGAATGAACTTGAGAAGTATGGAAAAGTAAGAAGACCGTATGTTGGGATTGAACTTAGGTCATTAAATGAAATCCCAAACTATTATTGGTCAAAAACATTACATTTACCAGGTACTGTAACAGAGGGCGTTTGTATTTTGGATGTGAAAAGTCCTTCGCCAGGTGCGGATGCTGGTTTAAGAGAACATGATGTTATTGTGGCAGTAGATGGAAAACCGATTCGCGATATTATTGGATTCCGTACGGCCTTATATGATAAGGAAATTAATGATAAAATGACTCTTACGTTTTATCGTGGTACAAAAAGAGTAACAACAACAGTGAAATTAGGCATTCAAAAGTATTAAAAACAGGAGGGCCTACCTCCTGTTTTCTATTGTAGAAAAGTGAGGTGTAGAAAATGAATTTACCTTGTTGTTTAGAACATGTTGAATTAGCGTTAGATATTATTGTGGATGAGTGTGAAGTTGCACCAGTTATCAACAATGTGGATAACTCAGGAAAAGAGAAAAAAACATGTGAATTTTGTCAAAATGAGGCGACATATGTTGTATCGAACACAGATTCTCACACAATATGTGGGTAGTATTTGTGGATATGTGGATAAGTTTTGTGGATAACATGTTTGTAAGGTGGAGGATACGTGTGAATATCTCGATTATTTCAATTGGGAAATTAAAAGAAAAATATTTGAAACAAGGTATAGCAGAATACTTAAAACGATTATCTGCATACGCAAAAGTAGAAGTAATTGAATTACCTGATGAAAAGGCGCCAGAAAATTTAAGTGAAGCAGAAATGTTAATTGTAAAGGAAAAAGAAGGTATACGTATACTCGATAAAATTTCTGATGACACGCATGTGATTGCATTAGCTATAGAAGGAAAGCAAAAGTCATCAGAAGAATTTGCGGTAAGTCTAGATCGCCTTGCTACATACGGAAAGAGTAAAGTCGCATTTGTAATTGGTGGATCACTTGGACTAAGCTCAGAAGTGATGAAGCGTTCAAATGAATCACTTTCTTTTTCAAAGATGACATTACCACACCAATTAATGCGATTAGTGTTGCTTGAGCAAGTGTATAGAGCGTTTCGGATTAATCGTGGAGAACCGTATCATAAGTAATGTATTCTATGTAAAACACTGATATTATCATATTTATTTTATTATGCCTATAATTGGAGGCTATGTGAATGGTAAGTGATCAGACGAGATATTCTAGACTCGCAAATATAACAAAAATAATAAATACGAAATTAGAACTACGTGACGTATTGCAGCGTGTGACAATGGCGATATCAGAGGAAATTGTTAGGTGCGATGCTGTTGGAATTTATTTACCCCAGGAAGATGGAACATTTAGAGGGTTTGCAGGAAAACCAGAGACTATAAATGGCGTAACGCTCGATACTCAAGTAATTGATCCTGAAATAGACTTACTGGCAAAAGAGGTTATTGAAACGAAAAAAACCATCTATATTCCTGATACCTCAAAGGATCATCGACCAGATCCGAGACCGGTTAATGCATTCAAAATTAAGTCCTTATTAGCTTTGCCTATCTCATTTGGGCAAGAGTTATTTGGTCTAGTTTTTTTATTTGATTATGGAATTCCGATGAACTTAACAGATTCAGAAATTCAAAGTGTTGAAGCTTATGTAAATATGGCTGCGGTTGCAATTCAAAACACAAATAATTTAAAACAAAAGGAAAACCTTATTGCTGAGAAGCAGCTGTTACTAAATGTTACACGTGATTTATCAATGTGTTCCTCGATACAGGAGAGTTTTGATAAATGCTTTTTTTACCTAGAACAGATTTTAGAGAGTAAAAATATGACTGCCCATCTTCTAGATCCGCTAGATAAAACAACAATTAAAACAACGAAATTAAGTAAGGGTTGTCATTGGACAGAAGCGGATTGGACAGAGAAAAGCTATGAAGCCAAGATTCAAGAAGTTATTCAAACAAAAAATATAGATAGTAAGGGTCTATTGATGATTCCATTGGTTTCAATTGGAGAAGTATTAGGGGTAATCGTCGTTGGCAAAGAAGGAAAAGCTCACAATTATGATCATTCTCAACTTCAACTAGCAAAATCTATCGTTGATGCCACAGCCCCTACGTTTTCGAATTTGTCATATATGGATCAACTAGAAAGCATAGTGGAAGAGCGAACGAGAGAGCTAGCTGCTGCTAATGAAAAAGTTACAAGTGTGATTGAATGTATTACGGATGGATTTTTTATTTTAAATAATAAATGGGAATTTACGTACGTAAATAAGCACCAATATTTTCCGAAAAGAAAAACAGCAAAAGATGTATTAGGAAAGAATATATGGGATGTTTTCCCGAGTGAAATCGACACAGTTATGTATAAGGAATTTCATCGTGCGATGTCAGAGCGAACTACAGTTCATTTCGAATTTCTTTCTACTGCAGATGAATATTGGCACGAAGTTATTGCATACCCGTATGATGATGGTATTTGTTGTATTTTTAAAAACATAACGGAAAAAAAGAAATATGAACAGGAATTGAAAAGATTATCCAACATAGATTTAATAGGGCAAATGGCAGCAGGTATCAGCCATGAAATTAGAAATCCAATGACAACAGTACTAGGATTTTTACAGTTATTAAAAGAAGAGAATACCTATGAGAAACATAATAAGTACTTTCATTTAATGATTGAAGAACTTAACCGTGCCAATTCTATTATTACTGAATTTCTCTCAATGGGTAATACAAGGAAATCGGATTTGCAGATGTTAGATTTAAATTCAATTATCCGCGATATTATTCCTTTAATAAAGATTGATACGTACAATCAAAATAAATATATTCAAGTCGATACAAATGACATTCCAGAATTACTTTTAAATCGTAATGAAATACGGCAATTATTAATGAATCTATATCGTAATGGCTTAGAAGCGATGAATACAGGGAAAGTTCTAACCATTAGCACTTACAAGGAATGTCAAAATTGTGTGGTGCTTGTAGTGCGGGATCAAGGAAAAGGTATCAGGCCTGAAGTATTAGAGAAACTGGGTACGCCGTTTTACACGACCAAAGATAATGGAACTGGATTGGGGTTAGGTGTATGTTATGCCATTGCTGCCCGCCATAATGCAAAAATAGAAATTCAAACAGGATCGGAAGGCACTACCTTTTTTGTTAAATTTAATTATAAAAATAATAAAAAATAACCTTATTTAGAATAGTTACGATGAACCGTATCATAAATAAATTTATTCTTTGCATATAAAAGGATAAAAAGACCATTGGACAAAAATTACCGATGGTCTTTTAAATATTATTAGATGGTATGTAGATTTCCTAAAATAAGTATGTTTCTATTTCCATAAAAATATGCTGTAATATGAAGAGGAAAAAGTATAAGTAGTTAGAGAAGTGAGGAATTAAAGGTGAAGAAGTTTAAGAAGTTTTACTTGGAGATTACGAGTGTATGTAATCTTGCGTGTAGCTTTTGTCCGCCGACGGAAAGGCAGAAGCAATTCATTTCTGTGGAGGATTTTGCTAAAAGATTAGACCAAATTAAACCTCACACAGACTACATTTATTTGCACGTGAAGGGTGAGCCGTTGCTCCACCCGAAAATAGATCAACTATTAGACTTAAGTCATGAAAAAGGGTTTAAAGTTAATATTACAACGAACGGAACGTTAATTAATAAGAGAAGACATAGGCTGTTAAATAAGCCTGCGTTAAGACAAATGAATTTTTCACTGCATAGTTTTGATGGACATCCAGGTTCGCAAGATAAAGAGGGCTATGTAAGGAGTATACTTTCCTTCATTAGGGAAGCGACAAGTCAATCAGATTTAATTGTATCGTTAAGGTTATGGAATTTAACTCAGGATAATAAAACGAATGCTGAAATCCAGAAAAATAGAGAGTTATTATCTATAATTGAAAATGAATTTGATCTATCTTATCAAATTGAAGAGAAGCTTACACCAGGAAAAGGTATAAAAATTGCAGAACGTGTCTTTATTAATCAAGACTATGAATTCCAGTGGCCAGCATTACATGAAGAAGAGGATGATGGGAAAGGATTCTGTCATGGACTTCGTAATCAAGCGGGTATTTTAGCGAATGGAACAGTTATTCCTTGTTGTTTAGATGGTGAAGGGATTATTAACCTTGGGAATATTAATAATGATTCATTTTCTAACATTATCGAAGGTGAAAGAGCAACAAACATTGTCGATGGATTTTCGAAAAGAGTTGCGGTTGAAGAACTTTGCAGGAAATGTGGATATCGCAAACGGTTTGGGAAGTAAATATGAAATAAGCCCTCATAAAGCGAGGGCTTATTTTTTATACTTGATAAGAATGCTCTAATTTATCAATTAATGAACCAACGTAAGAAACAGCTTTACGGATTGCGTCTGGTTTTGACATATCTACTCCGGCATGTTTCATTGTACCACCAGCGATCAATAGCAGGTTGTCCTTCCTCTTTAATCATTTGAGCTACTGCAGTGGATGCAGTGTGTGCTGCCTTTTTTGTAGTATTTCTAGTAACGATTTACGGAAAGGTTCAAGTTTTGTTTCTTCAGTTAAATATTTTTCAATTGTTCCTTCGCCGAATATGAGGATTTCATTATGAATAAAGGATAGTGCAGTATGTACTTTCGTCCATAAAGCAGAAATTTTGGAAGAGTTCGCTTGAATACTTGGATTTGTACGATCAGTAGATTCTTTTAAATTTGCATATGAGTACAGTTTTGTTAACGTCATTAAAAGTTCTTCTTCTAAAAGTAGGCAATTTAATAAAGTGTGGGAGCTAGTATGTAAATGTCCTTTAAATGAATCAAGTTTCTGTATATCATTTTCCAATGCGTTTAATGCAGTATGCTATTCGGCATCAGAATTATACAAATCGGATAAATCCCAGGTTAGTTCAGCAGGTACCTCTGCGCAATTAAGACGATTTTCTATTACATTTTTCAAGTCGTATATC
>NZ_JBNLYC010000034.1:0-41248 GCF_050172015.1 Bacillus sp. GMa5/1
AACACATTCCAATGATTTCCCAAAAATTTTATCATATCATACTTTTTACACTGTATAACTTGATAAATAATTTTTAGAAAACAAAAAAGCCAACAAAATTTTTGTTGGCTTTTTCATATTTTAGTAATAACCATACTGTTCTTTTTCTTCTCTTTTATCGTTTAAAACAACACCTAGTAGTTTGCCTGATGCTTTATCTAATATTTGTTTCGCTTTTACGATTTTATCTTTTTCTGTCTTTTCACTTCGTACAACGAGTACGATTCCATCACATTTATTCGCAAGTATTTGTGCATCTGTAACCGCAAGGACAGGTGGTGTGTCGATTAATATAATATCAAACATGTTATATGCTTCTAGCAACGCCTCGTCCATTGCCCGGCTCCCTAATAGTTCTGCTGGGTTTGGCGGGATTGGACCTGCTGCCATTAAGTATACGTTCTCTATATCTGTTTTTTGAATGCATTGCACGAGTTTCGCTTGTCCTGATAATAGGTTCGTTAACCCATTTGAACTATGAATAGCAAATAAGTTTTGTATCGTCGGCTTACGCAAGTCAGCTCCAATTAATAAAACTTTCTTTCCTTGTTGTCCGAAAACAACTGCTAAGTTTGCGATTGTTGTTGTTTTCCCATCACCTGGGTCGGCTGAAGTAACAATAATAGAACGAACATGATTATCTACAGATGTAAACTCAATGTTTGTACGAATGTTACGGTATTGTTCTGTAATACGCGATTTAGGCTCTTTATGTGTAATTAATTGTCGTAATGGTTTTCTTTTCTTTCTCCCGAACATATTCATAATCTCCTTTTGTGAAATGCGACATTTCCCTTTTCTCTCTTTTATGCTCGATTTCATACGTCTAATTAATTTTTTGCTGTTTTCCCCATATTTCATCATAATCAATAACATTCTACTTTGTCTTATTTAAGTATCTTAACAATATGACAATGCCCTTATTTCTTTATTACCTTTATCACTTATCCTGTTTTCTAGATAAATAATAAAGTAAGTATATGGTAATTACCATCTATTTACAAGATATTTTCTGATTAGTTTGTATATTATCGTTTCATCGTTATATAGCAGAAACTAAAAAATCCCCTTGTCTTTTCACAAGGAGATTTTTTAGTACTATCTATTCTTTTTTATCACCAATCGCAAATGTAATTTCTGCCTCACATGCAACTTCACCATCTACTGTTGCGATTGCTTTTCCTTTTCCAATTGGGCCGCGTACGCGTGTCATTTCTACTTCTAGACGAAGCTGATCACCTGGGCGTACTTGTTTTTTGAAACGGCAATTGTCGATACCTGCAAAGAAAGCAAGTCTTCCGCGGTTTTCTTCTTTCTTTAATACTGCAACTGCTCCTACTTGCGCTAATGCTTCTACAATAAGTACACCAGGCATAACTGCATAGTCAGGGAAGTGTCCGTTAAAGAATTCTTCGTTTGCGGATACATTTTTAATCCCAACCGCTCTTTTTCCTTCATCTACTTCTAATATTTTATCAACAAGTAAAAATGGATAGCGGTGAGGAATGATTTCTTTAATTTGTTCTATATTTAGCATGTAACAATCGCCCCTTTTGTAATATTGGTCTTACCACTTGGACATATTGCTATTATCCCATTTTGTTTATTGTTTGTCATTACAAAGTAACATTTTATATTTAGTACAACTTCCTAAAAAAAATGCACACACTCTATTCCATTAAAATAGTTGCACATTTTTGCAACTGACACGGAGGTGGAAAAGAGTGTATGCCAAAATTAGGGAAAGGCAATATGTATTGAAACATTATTTGCCTTAATGTCGTATTCGACTCATTATATTATAAACGTTTTCAATTAAGGAAATATTAAATTTAACCATATATATGAATATTTTACCTGTTTCCTTCATATTTCTCTATTTTCCTTCCATTTTCGCAAAAAAACAAAATAAAAAAATATAAAAACGAAAAAAGAACTAAGGCATTAGCCTTAGTTCTTTCAAATTATCTCAAAGCACGCTTTGGTAATCTGTCGATATTCTCTAACATAATACCTGTACCAACCGCAACGCAGTGCATTGGGTTTTCAGCAATTAATACTGGTACTTTTAGTTCTTCTGCTAGAAGCATGTCGATACCGTGTAGTAAAGCTCCACCGCCTGTTAGAATAACACCGCGGTCGATGATATCTGCAGATAGTTCTGGTGGTGTGCGCTCTAATACGCCTTTTGCAGCTTGTACAATAACAGCTGCATTTTCTTTTAACGCTTCTGTAATTTCTTCAGAGCATACTGTAATTGTACGTGGTAAGCCTGTTACCATGTCACGTCCGCGAATTTCAAGTTCTTCGCTACGTGCACCTGGGAATACTGTACCAACTTTAATTTTAATATCTTCTGAAGTACGTTCTCCGATTAATAGCTTATACTTACGTTTAATATAGTTTAAGATCTCCATATCAAACTTATCGCCAGCCATTTTGATAGAGGAAGAGGTAACAATATCACCCATAGATAGTACAGCGATATCTGTTGTACCTCCACCAATATCAACAACCATGTTACCGCTTGGTTGGAAGATTTCCATACCAGCACCAACTGCGGCTACTTTTGGTTCTTCTTCTAAAAATACTGTTTTACCACCTGAACGTTCAGCAGCTTCACGAATTGCTTTTTGTTCTACTGATGTAATATTTGTTGGACAACAAATTAAAATACGAGGTTTTGAAAAGAAGCTCTTTACGTCCAATTTGTTAATGAAATACTTTAACATTGCTTCTGTAATTTCGAAGTCTGCGATTACACCATCTTTAAGTGGACGAATTGCTACAATATTACCAGGCGTACGTCCCACCATGCTTCTCGCTTCTTCACCTACTGCTAATACTTTACCACTATTACGATCAATCGCCACAACAGATGGCTCATTTAATACAATACCCTTACCTTTAACATGAATTAATACGTTAGCCGTACCTAGGTCAATTCCGATATCTCGCGCAAACATTCCCGTTTTTTCCTCCTCGATATTCAAAATCAGGTTACACCCGAATTCTTTTCACCTAATTTCTGATTTTATCATAAATTTAACAGAAACGTAATATTCGCAAAAAGAATTCTTCTGAAAAATATTACCGAATGTGAACGGAATGTTTGCTACTGTAACATTATTGACGTACAGGCTTCTCTACATCTTCTTTTCTATACTTTTGTTTTGTTGCTTCTCCACCTCTTAAATGACGAATAGACTTATGATAATCAAGAATTTCTTTCACTTCATTTGCGAGCTCTGGATTAATTTCTGGTAGACGTTCTGTTAAATCTTTATGGACTGTACTCTTTGATACCCCAAATTCCTTTGCAATGACACGCACTGTCTTTCTTGTCTCCACGATATACTTACCAATCTTGATAGTTCTCTCTTTGATGTAATCGTGCACACCACTCGCCTCCCTAATTTGGATGTGAGAAGGGTGAAATGAGCCTCGCTGCATACGACTAAGAAGTAAGTGTGAGTGCTGTTTGTAAGCGTTAAACATTCTTGGATTTATAATGAAATGATTCACGATTTCTCACCTCAAACACTCTCTTTGCTTTGGTTTATACCATTGTATTGCCCGCACTACTGATATATGCTACATGTTCACTATTTTTGCGGACTAAGTTAAGAAAAATTACGTTTTTTTGTGAGAAATACGTTAAAACTGACTATTATAGCGAAAAAAATGACACCTTATATATAAGGTGTCATTCTTCTCGTTCCAATTCTTCTTCTAACAATTGATGGTGGGGAACCTCTTTCTTACCGGTAATGTAATAATATAAAGTGAATAAAACAAACAATAAAATAATAGCAGTCGACAGAACAAACAAAAATGACACAGTATCCCCTCCCTTTTGTAATATATATTCGAGAATCTCGTCATTTTTCCTTGTTATTGCAACTTTTTTCTCGAAGTTGAGTATTTTTATATAAAAATAAAAAAATCAGCTCCCCTAGTGGGAACTGATTTTTTCACTTTCTTATTCTTGTGAAGAAGAATCGTTAGATGATTCTGTAGAACCATTTGTTGATTTTTCTTCTTTCTTCGGTTCTTCTTTTTTGTCACTAGTTGAACCGCTTGTTGATTTCTCTTCTTTTTGAGACTTGTCTTCTGTTTTACTTTCAGGTTTCGTGCTCGTTGACTTCTCTTCTTTTTGAGATTTGTCATCAGCTTTTTTACCAGAAGCATTCGTAGCCTTTGCAGCACCTGCATCAGCTTTAATTTCTGTTACTGATTTATTTAAGTAACGTTCAGGGTTCACAGCCACATTGTCTTTACGTACTTCAAAGTGAACGTGAGAGCCTGCCTCTTTATTCATTGCACTTAGACCGGATGTTCCTAATACTTCACCTTGTGCAACTCTTGCACCTTTTTCTACTTTCACACTGCCTAAGCTTTGATAAGATACCGCTACACCATTTCCACTATCAACTGTTACAACATAACCAAGAAGTGAATCTTTTTCAGCTTTCGTTACTGTACCACTTAAAGCAGCAGCAACATTGAATTCTTTTCCATTCTTCGCAGCAATGTCAATTCCTTTGTTCGGGGAATATGTGTTGTTATAAAAGACAAGTGCTTTTTCTTGTTCCGCCTCAGTTGCTGCATCTTCATAGAATTTCTTCTGTACGACTACTTCCGCATTCGCGGCAGCTGGCATTTTCACTACTTCTGAAGATTTTGTTACTGGTACTGCTGGATCTTCCGATTGTGTATACGGTGTTGCTTGATCGTGGTTTGGAGTCTTCTTCGGATTAGCTCCTTGGAACCATAGCGCAACCATTAAGATTACCGCTGCACAAGCAATGTATAGTGCCGGAAACACCCATCTTTTTTGAAATAAATGTACTACCTTTTGCGACTTTTTATTATTTCTTCCTCGCATTCCATCATCACCTCAGCAATCATTTTGAACAATATTCACGTATCCTATACAACGTATAACTAATTACTTTTCGACAAAATCTGTAAAAATATGTATAAGAATTGTAAAATTTCCGAGGAAATGATAGAAAAAAGAAAAAACTGAGCACTTTTGGCTCAGTTTTTAATCTAATTGTTTCTTTTTATATACGATTAAACATACAAAGAGCGATATGATAAGCCAAACTGCAACATTTAATACATGCCCACTAATACTACCAAATCCCGCCCCACCTACTAAACTGTTAAGTGCTTTCACAATATGAGATGTTGGAAGATATCCAATCATCGTCTTAATTACTTTATTTTCAACCATTGGCTCAAACTGTACAGCCAAATACATCGTCATTAATATCGGCATTCCAATTATTGATGTTTGTGGTACAGATGCAGCTAACAATCCAATCATTGTTCCAATCACAATAAATAAAATTGTTCCACATAAGAAAATAAATCCTAGCAATAATAGATTTCCACTGAATTGATCCAAAATAAATAAGTTCACAATACAAATGCCCAATGTCAAACATACTGTTAATATACTTTTTCCAAGTAGAACTTCAACCGAAGATGCCGGTGATAGCATTAATACACGCAATGTATGTTTTTCTTTTTCTTCTGCAATTACCATAGATTGAACAAAGCCTGCGACAAATAGGAAGGCCGTTATAGTAGTAATGCCTAACATTTCCTTTCCCACTCCAAATCTGCTAAACAAAAATGAAAGTATAATTGGTAAAAATGCCATTAACAACACTTGTGAATTTGTCTTAAAATCTTGTACTTCTTTTCTAAAAATAGCTGATACACGTCTCATTGAAAATGTCATTATAATCCCCTCCCAGTAACTTCAATAAAGATATCGCCTAAAGTTGGTTCGTGTGAATGAATGGATAGTAATTCTCCTTTGTTCATCCATTCTGAAATACGTTTTGCACCTAATTCATCTTTTTGTACCGTTTCTTTCTTCTTATCCTTTAACACGACTTGTATTTGATCTTTCGCGTATTGTAAGCGAAGGTTCTCCGGTGTATCAAGTGCTACAATCTCTCCGCCACACAGGAAGGCAATGCGGTTACAAAGCGTTTCTGCTTCGTCCATGTTGTGAGTCGTTAAGAAAATCGTCGTTCCTTCTTTATTTAAGTCTTTTAAGATTTTATGAATATTTTGTACGTTTACTGGATCAAGTGCAGATGTTGGTTCGTCTAAGAAGAGAATATCTGGTTTATGAAGGATTGCTCTTGCTAGTGTGACGCGTTGCTTCATTCCCTTTGATAATTTTTTTACTGGTGTTTTTTTATCATCTAATAAATTCACTTGTGCTAGTACTTCATCGATTCGTTCTTTTTTGCAATCATATAAGTCACAAAATAATAGTAAGTTATCATAAATGCTAAGTCTTTCATATAAGCCGCTGTTATCTGTTAAAATACCAATTCGTTTGTAATCGATGCTACTTGGTCCTGTAATATCTTTCCCTAATACTCTTACCGTTCCAACACTATGAAGCAATTGAGAAGTTAAAATTTTTACTGTTGTCGTCTTACCAGATCCACTCGGTCCAAGGAATCCGAATATCTCTCCTTGCTTCACCTCAATATTTACATTTCGAAGTGCCGTTTTTCCACTGAAACTTTTCATTACATCTTTCATTTCAATTGCCAATGTCATTTCTTCATCCCCTTTGTTTTTCTTCTTTATAGATGAAAGTCGCTTTAGCGCTTTTCGTTCGTTTGTTTCGCTTTTCTTGACTCAATCATATGAAAAACAAAGGGTAGGCGCATTAAAATACCGGTAAAAGGAGTATTTTTACCGGTGAATGAATCGCATGTTGAGCTTATTGGAGCACTTTTATAGTCCAATAACACCTTTTAATTCATCCATTCGTCCTTTTGAAAGCGGGATTGAACTTTTTCTTTCGTCGTCTAAAATTAAGCTAAAACTGTTACGAGTCCAAGTAATCACTTCTCGCACTCTTTGTAAATTCACAAGGTACGAGCGATGACATCTAAAGAAACCAAAACCTGTTAATCTCGCTTCTAGTTCACTTAATGTTAATGCACATACGAAATCGCCTTCACGAACGTGAATATGCGTTACTCCGTTTTGCGTTTCAATGAAATGGATTTCCATCGGATCAAGTAAAATGATTTTATCGTTCACTTTCGCAGGTATTCTTTCTAACTTCATTTGCGGAATCATTTGAATGACTTTTTCTTCACCGACTTCTTCCACTTCCTCTTGTTCAATTTCTACTTTTTTCACACCATCGTTGTTTAATATGTATACATCCTCTGTTAACGAAAGGGCATCCGATAGGAAAGATGACGTAATAAAGATTGCCTTTCCTTGCTCTTTCATTTTCATAATTGCTTTTCGAATAATAATCGTACTCTCTGTATCTACATTTTGCTCTGGCTCTTCCAAAATGACTAAATCTGGATTATGAATCATAATTCGTCCTATATGAAGACGGCGCTTCTCTGAAAATGATAGTTTTTCTATTTTAACGTTTAGTTTATCTAGGAGACCAACATACTGTACGACTTCTTCTATACTTACCTTTGATTCATAAAGTCCTAATAGAAACTTAAAGTATTCCTTCACCTTCAAACGATCATATGCTTCATCTTTCAAAAAACAAAAACCGATGCGAGAATAATTTTTCTTTCCAATTGCTTCCCCTTCAAACAGTACGTTGCCAGTTGAAGCTTCTTCTTCACCAATAATAATGCGGTGTAACACTTTAGCTGTATGATTATTGCATTGCAAAACAATACATTGTCCTTTTTCAACCTTTAGCTCAATTTCCGGTAACTGGTTCGTCTTCCCTAACTGTTTCAACTCTAGTAACGCCATTTCATTTCCCCCAAATGCCTTTTTATCCTATTATATCAAACAGTTAATGGAAAATTATGATATTTTAAACAAAAAAATAGGTGCCAGAGTTCTGACACCTATTTCTTCACCATCAGTTTTCCTTCATAATCATTCATCGTCTTTATTTCAACGCCTTTATAGTAATGAGCGACGATATCTGTATATTTCTTTCCTTCCGCTGCCATGCCGTTCGCCCCGTATTGACTCATACCAACGCCGTGACCGAAGCCTTTCGTTGTAACGATGATTTTATCTCCTTGTTGTTTCCACGTGAAATCAGAAGAACGTAAATCTAACTTTTCACGAACTTCTTTTCCTGTTAATGTTTTTCCTTGAAAAGCTACATCCTTTACGCGCTTTCCTTCCGTAAGGTCTTTAATATTTCCAACCTTCCCGTCTGCTAGCACTTTCACACCGAGACGTTTTTGAAAATCAGCTACTGTAAATGTTTGCTCGCTCGTAAACTTTGGAGAGGCTTGATCCCACGGACTATCTACACTTTTCAAGTACGGATAATCATTTCCCCAATAGTCAGCTGCATTTTCTGTTCGGCCATTACTCGTTGAAAAGAAGGATGCTGAAATTGGTTTTCCATCATACGTTAAAACTTGTCCTGCTGTTTTCGAAACGGCTTCTTCGATTTTCTTCAAATTATTTTCGTAGTTATTGCCCCATTGCTTCTTCAATTCATCTTTGCTTTTGTACACTTGATCTTTCACCGTATCTGTCACGTCCGCATTATTTTTCTTTCCTCCGCTTAGCATACGTTGTACTACAAATGTTCTCGCTGCTAATGCCTGTGCCTTTAGTGCCTCTATTTCAAAACTGGCATTCATCTCAGAAGCTACTACACCTGTCACATACTCCTCCACTGGTAATGTTTCTACCTTCTTCTGTTTTTCGCGATATACAGCGACTTGAACAGCTGTATCTACTTTTCCTGGAGCTGGTATGCTTTCTATCGCTGGAGGAGTTTTAGAGGCCGTTTCTTCCCCTACTTTTGCTTTCGCAAATGGAATAACAAGGGCTGCAGGTACAATGATAACGAGCGCTATTAAGAGCGCTACTGTAATAAAAAGTGGCTTTGAAAATTTCATCCTATTTTCCCCCAATATAAAAGCTTTACTCCATTCATTCTTATGGAACAACTCTTTCTTTTAGAACATACTTAAGGGGAAGAGTATAAAACAGAAATTTTCTAAATATTTTTACTGGTACGTGCATAAGTATAGAATTTATTGACTATAACAGTAATAACCCAAAAAAATAGCCCCTATGTCAAAAGACATAGAGACTATTTCAATTAAGCGTGAAGATCAGAAACTTCTTGTTCTTTCACTTCTTCTACTTTTTCGTTTACACGTTCAATAGTTGCACCTAATGCAGCTAATTTCTTATGGAAGTTTACATAGCCACGGTCAAGATGTTTTAACTCAGTTACACGAGTATAACCTTCTGATACTAAACCAGCTAAGATTAATGCAGCTGCAGCACGTAAGTCAGTTGCTGCTACTTCAGCACCTTGTAAGCTGTTTGGACCGTTCATAATAACAGAACGACCTTCAATTTTAATATCAGCATTCATACGACGGAATTCTTCAACGTGCATAAAGCGGTTTTCGAATACCGTTTCTGTAATCATGCTTGTTCCATCAGCTTGTAGTAATAATGCCATCATTTGTGATTGCATGTCTGTTGGGAAACCTGGGTGAGGCATAGTTTTAATATCAACCGCTTTTAACTTATCTGGGCCGATAACACGTACACCTTCGTTTTCCTCAATAATTTTAACACCCATTTCTTCCATTTTCGCTGTAATTGAGCGTAAATGTTCAGGTACAGCATTTTCAATTAAGATGTCTCCACCAGTAATTGCTGCTGCAACCATGAATGTTCCCGCTTCAATACGGTCAGGAATAATAGAGTGGTTTGCACCATATAATTTATCAACGCCTTCGATACGAATCGTTCCAGTTCCAGCTCCGCGTACTTTTGCTCCCATCGCATTTAAGAAGTTAGCTAAGTCAACGATTTCTGGTTCTTTCGCTGCGTTTTCAAGAATTGTTGTCCCTTTTGCTAATGTAGCTGCAGACATAATGTTTTCTGTCGCGCCTACGCTTGGGAAGTCTAAGTAGATTTTAGCTCCTTTTAGTTCTCCCTCAACATATGCCTCAACAAAACCGTTACCAACCTGTACTTTTGCTCCCATTGCTTCGAAGCCTTTTAAATGTTGGTCAATTGGACGTGAACCAATTGCACATCCACCAGGAAGTGCAATACGAGCACGACCGTTACGTGCTAATAATGGTCCCATTACTTGAACAGATGCACGCATTTTACGTACATATTCAAATGGTGCTTCAATGTTTAGTTCTTTAGAAGAATCGATTGTTACTTGATTATTTTCAAATACGACTTCAGCATTTAAATGACGTAATACCTCATTAATTGTGTATACATCAGACAAAACTGGTACTTCAGATAGTACATTCTTTCCATCACTCGCTAATAGGGCTGCAGCGATTATAGGTAATACAGCATTTTTTGCGCCCTCAACACGCACTGTGCCGTTTAACCGCTTTCCGCCACGGACGATGATCTTTTCCAAATTATTCCCCTCCGTGTCCTTTTTTCAGTATCTATTCACTCAATACTCAGAAGTTATGATCGGTGTGCCAACCACAATTGTATCTTTGTTGTCTGTAGAACGTATTGCTATTTGCACATTTATTTTCTCTCTATTTGTTGAAAGAGCGTCATCCCACTTTTTATTGTATGCGGAGACTGACACAAATGCTCTTTCTTCTACTTGTTCGATCGCTCTTGCTGAAAGATCTTTCAAAACCTGATTGGTTTTATTTTGCAAAACACCTTCAATCTTATCATTCAGTACACCTTGAACACAAGTGTAAATTATAGGTTTTTCACTAAAAATTTTATTCATGTTTTGAACATACTTCGGGTCCCATTTCGCCCCACTTACTTCAAAGATAATGAAAGTGTTTTCTTTAGTATTTTCTTTACTCCAAGTTACTACTACTCGTTCTTCATAAGAAGAAAGCTTTTTATAGGATGTAGCTTTATATCCATCTGGAGATTGCTCTACTTCCCACTTTTGAATATTTGCCTTTTCCTTCACATCGTTTAACAACTTTTGAAACGTATGTATGTTAGAAATTGTTTTTGTTTCTCTCGCTAACCATGACCATTTTTCTACTTTAGCATCATTTTTCTCCAAAGCCTTGATCATGCTCTCCATTTTCTGTTCATCGCTTATCGGTTTCATCTCTCTATATCCAACCAAAAATAAAACAACACTAAGTGCAACAATAAGAATGGCTTTAAGCTTCAATTTCATCCCCTCCTATCCCCATTGTTAACGGAGATTTGAGGTTCTATACACTTACTTTACTAAATACGTTAAACTCTTCGAATAGCCTAAATAATCAAGGAAAAAGTTACTTACAGATGTCCCAATTGCAATTGTAATTAAGATGAGTAATACTCGCGTCTGCAGCACTTTTCCGGACTTCATTAAACGCTCAATGTGAATGCCTTGTAAGGCCCACCACGTAATGGTAATAAACAATAAATGCGAAACAATGGCAATCAGTGCTTGTTGCCCTAAAAGTTGTGCCAAAAAATCGACCCCTTTTTACTCAGCTACTACTTATGAAAGAATATAAAAACGATACCATAATAAGTAGGAGCTACACTTTTTCAAATGCACATAGACATCTTACATTTTACATCGTGATTTTCTTTCCAAAAACGTATATCTACATTACAAGTTAACACAAAATAAAAAGCGCAGAGTACTGACTCCACACCTTTTATTTTCACTATTGTACCACGTTCCCTAAGAAGAAGAAATCTTTCATTAATGGAAAATATTCATAAAAGAAATTGTACCCAATCATCGGCATAATCCCTAGTATTACAATCGAAATTGCACAAAGACTCATAACAACCTTTATATTTAACGGTAACCGTATTCTCTCTTCTGTCTCTCCTGTGCGGAAAAACATTTGTTGTAAAATACGGAAATAATATACGAATGAAACGACTGTCGTACCCATCATAATCGAAGCTAGTACGTAATGTGCTGGCTCTACATGAAGCGCGCCTAAAAAGATATTAATCTTTCCAATGAAGCCAGCCGTTCCTGGTATCCCAGCCAACGATAAAATAAAAATTGTCATCATAATCGCTGCAAATGGCGACCTTTTATATAAACCTGTGAAAATCGTTATATTTTCCTCATCATTTTGTAAGATTAAGCCGTGGATGATAGCAAATGCACCTATATTCATAAGCATGTATGCCAGCATATAAAACCACATGCTATCCATCGTAAATGGTGATAATGCCACAAGTGGAACGAGTAAATACCCTGCATGAGCAATGCCCGAATAAGCAAATAAACGCTTTATATTGTATTGTTTTAACGCGACTACATTCCCAACAATCATCGTAATACTTGCTAGCACCGCAATATATATACTCATATGCCCATATAAAGATTGCATATCTCCTTGTATTAATACACTTGCAAAAACCATAAGGAACAAACGAATAATGAGTAGGAAACCAGCAATTTTAGAAATCGTTCCAAGAAAAGCAGTAACAGGTGTAGCCGCTCCTTCATACACATCAGGTGCCCACATATGAAACGGCACTGTGGCAATTTTAAATGAGAGACCAACTAGCAATAAAAGAAATGCGAGAGCTAACAATAACTGAATACCACTAGCGAGTTCCCCAGTGAGTACCTTTTGCATATCTACAATGTTAGTTGAACCTGTAATACCGTATAAATAACTCATTCCGAAGAGCGTAATCGCCGTTCCAATTCCTCCGCTAATGACGTATTTCATTGCCGCTTCATTTGATGCACGGCTCTTTTTTCGTATTCCTACTAAAATATAGGAAGAAAGTGAAAGTAACTCCAAACCAACGAAAAGGGTAATGAAATCAACACTAGAAGCCATGAACATCGCACCAAGAAGTGCCATTAAAAATAAGTAATAATATTCACCCTTATCTTCAATTGGATTCTTCTTATCATCGCTCATTGCGGTACATAAAATGAGAGCTGAGGCACCTAATAGCAATGTTTTAAACCCTTTTGAAAATCCATCTAACACAAACGATCCGTTTAAAATATCTCCAGCTGGTTCGCTATATAGCGTAATTAATGACACGATTGCTAATACGATAGCAGCAATCGCACCAAGAGCTACATATCTATGATTCAGCTTAAAAAACAAATCACATATGGAAAGAAGGATGGCGGCGCCGAGAATAATAAATTCTGGCACCATTAGATGCCACGATAAGCTAAGTAACGTATTCATATCCATCCTACTTCACCCCCAATGTTTTCAATGTATTTTGAAGCGGATCCCCTAGTAACTCTGGCATAACTCCAATTGCAATAATACAAAAGATAAGTAGTAAAACAGGGACATACTCCCATCCGTGTATATCAGATTTTGCTTCCCACTCTTTCTTTCCAAATGTCACTTGAAGTGTCGCCCTTAATACGTATACAGCGGTTAAAATGATGCCAATCACACCGACTGCAGCAATGACGGGCTCTCCTTGAAATAAACCGAGAAAGGCAAGAAATTCACTAACAAACCCAGACATCCCTGGTAATCCAAGCGATGCCATTCCTCCTGCTAAAAAGAATCCGCTAAGTATCGGTACACTTTTCGCAAGTCCGCCTAGCACCGTAATATCCGAAGTTCCAAATCGTTGTTCTATAACACCCAGTAGGAAGAATAGCAAGGCTGCAATTAAACCATGTGATACAACTTGGAATAGCGCTCCTTGTGTACCAGGTGCATTAAGTGACGCAAGTCCCATTAACACAATTCCCATATGCGAAATACTAGAGTAAGCCAGTACTTTCCTAAAGTCCGTTTGGATGAGCGCTAAAAAGGCACCGTATAATAAATTAATTACGCCTAATATCGCAATTAGCGTTGCAACATCGTGAAAATATTCCGGGAATAGCCCTTTCCCGAAGCGAATAATACCGTATGCTCCAATCTTTAGCAAAACTCCAGCATGAAGCATAACTACAGCTGGATGCGCTTCTATGTGTACATTGACCATCCAGCGGTGCAACGGAAAAACAGGTAGTTTAATTGCAAAGGCAATCATTATGGAAATAAATACACCAAGCTGTAAGCTACTTGGGATGACAAGTTCTCCTTCTGCACTTACGCTTCTTAATATCTCTTTCAGCTCCACAATATTTGTTGTACCTGTTTTCGCGAACAGAATTGAGAAAACAATGAGCAAAATAGCTGAGCCAATACCGTTATATATTAAATAACTATACGCAGCCTTTTCACTCGACAATTTTCCCCACTTTCCAATTAATAAGAACATTGGTGGCAACGTAATTTCAAAGAAGATAAAAAACAACATTAAATTTTGAGCAGCAAAGACGCCGAGCATTCCTATTTCTAGCATAAGTAACAGCATATAAAATGCTTTTAAGTTTCTTTTAATAGAAAAGGCTGCAATTGCTGCAAGCATCGCTAGAAGAGCCGTCAGTACCATCATGACAAGCGACAAACCATCAATACCGAGCTCGTAATAAATAGAAAACCACCTTTTATCCACCGCTGTAAAATCTCCAAACTTAATCCATTTCACCTTTTCATCAAATAGTGACAAATTCTTTCCAGAAGCATATGTACAAGCGAGGACGATAGCGATTCCAAATGGAAGTGCCGTCCCAAATAAGCCAAGCGCCCGCACTGTACGCAATTCCTTTTTCGGTGTTAATACAAGTAATAAAATTCCTAAAAGCGGGGAAAAAATGAAGAACGTTAACAACAAATCATTCATCGTAAATCCCCTCCCGTATAGAGCAAAATAATGACGAGTACAGCGAGCGAAACCACCGTTACAGTACCGTACACTTGTACATTCCCGTTTTGAAGTTTCGATCCAAGATTACTTGTGCCTTTAACTACACTTCCAATTAAAACTGCAATTCCTTCGACTACATACACTTCAAATAAGCGAAGCACATGAGCGATTCCTTTCGTAATAGGGATCACCGTCATGTTGTATAGTTCATCCACATAATATTTTTCTTTCAAAAGATTATAAAGAGATGTTTCCGTACCCCCAGCCCAATCTCTAGAAATTGATTTCTTGCCATATATGAAATATGCAAGAGCGATTCCCGCAAATGAAACGAGTGTCGCAACAATCATAATCCAAACTGGTCCATGCGCTTCTTCAACCTTAAACCCTACATCTTTCGTCAACCAATCTCCGAGAAATGTCCCAAACCATGGTGTATTTATATATCCTGCCACTACCGCAAGAACGCCGAGAACAATCATTGGATACGTCATAACGCGAGGCGATTCATGCACTTCTTCCTTCGTCTTCGTTTCTCCAGTAAAGACAAGAAAGTATAGGCGGAACATATAAAATGCTGTTAAAAACGCCGCAATTACCGCTAAAGTAAATAAAACGTAATTGCCATTCATCCACGTCGCCGCTAAAATTTCATCTTTGCTGAAAAAACCGGAAAGCAGCGGAACACCGCTAATGGCAAGGGTACCTATTAAAAATAGCGTACCAGTTACTTTCATCTTCTTCTGTAAACCGCCCATTTTATTAATGTTTTGCGTATGCACAGCATGAATTACACTTCCTGCCGCCAAAAATAGTAGTGCTTTAAAAAAAGCGTGTGTCGTTAAATGGAATATACCAGCTACATAACCGGCAGAACCTAACGCGAGCATCATATACCCGAGCTGGCTAACTGTAGAATAAGCAAGCACCCTCTTTATATCTGTTTGCACAAGACCGATAGAGGCCGCAAAGATTGCAGTGAAAGCTCCAACGATTGCCACTGTCTGCATCGCCACTGTACTTGCTGAAAATAGAGGAAACATCGTCGCTACTAAATATACGCCAGCTGCGACCATCGTCGCCGCGTGAATAAGTGCCGAAACGGGCGTTGGCCCTTCCATTGCATCTGGCAACCACGTATGAAGCGGGAACTGACCTGATTTTCCCATCGCCCCGATAAAAATTAATATCGCTGTTATTGTAATCATGTAAGGAGGTAGATCCCCTGTATAAATCGCCCTAAATATTGCGTCATATTCAAAACTACCTGCGTACCAAAAAATTAAAATCATCCCGATAAATAAACCAACATCCCCAATACGGGTCATAATAAAAGCCTTTTTTGCAGCAGCCTTCGCTTCTTCTTTAAAGAAATAAAAACCGATAAGTAAAAATGAACCAAGGCCAACTAATTCCCAAAATATATAAAGCTGTAATAAATTCGTTGATATAACAAGCCCTAACATCGCAAATGTAAAGAGTCCTAAATATGCGTAAAAGGTTGGTAATCGTTCATCACCTTTCATATAACCTTTCGAATACACATGTACAAGTAGACTCACAAGCGTCACGATAAATAACATTAAAGCTCCTAATGCAGTCACTTCAAAGCCGAATGATATATCCACATCTCCAGCTCTAAGCCACACCCACTTATGCTTCACGCTTGCTTCTGAAAACCTTTCTATTAACACAAGTACCGCAAGTATAAAGGAGAGAAAGACGAAAAAAATACTAAGTACGCTGCTTCCTTCTCTAATTTTCTTCCCGAATATAATAAGTAACAAAAACGAAACGAGTGGGAAAAGCGGTATGAGCCATGCATAATCGATCATTGTTTCCTTCCCCCTTTTTCGGTCACAATGCTATCCTTTAAGCGTATCCATTTCATCCACCTGAACTGTTGTACGATTACGATATAAAGCAATTAAAATAGCGAGTCCTACCGCCGCTTCCGCTGCCGCTACAGCCATCGTAAACAGTGAGAAAATTTGACCTGTTAAATTCGGAAATAAGCCTAATTTACTAAACGCCACTAAGTTTAAATTGGCAGCATTCAGCATTAATTCGATACAAACTAATACGATTACTGTATTCCGCTTTGTTAAAGCTCCAAATAGACCGATGCAAAACAAAATAATCGCAAGTGTTAAATATGCAGAAGCTGGAACGCTACCCATTGGAATCCTCCTCTTTCTCGTCCTTTTTCGCAAGTATAATTGCGCCAACGAGTGCTACAAGTAAAATAACTGAAGTTAGTTCAAATGGGATAATATATTTTGAATAGAGAAGCGTACCGATTTGAAGTGTGTTGTTTTCATGGAGAGGTAAACTTCCTTGTGTGCTTTCATTTGCAAAATCAACATTATTAACAGCGAAATACATAACCGCTCCAAATGCTACAACTGCAAAGAAGATAATCCATTTTCGAAGAGTAAGACGCGATTCATTTTCCGCGTTATGTTTCGTTAACATAATGCCGAAAATCATAATAATTGTGATTGCACCAGAATAAAGTAAAATTTGTGCAACGCCTATAAATTCGGCTGATAAAAGAAAATACAAACCTGCAATGCTGAGAAATGTCAGAACGAGAGCTAACATCATGTGCATAACTTTCGTTAAGTTCAACATAAGAACACCGCCGATAATTGCAAACAAGGATAGTATAAAGAATGCTACAAACTCGCCATTCATGCCTTATTCTCCTTCCTGACGTTTTCGTCGTTTTCGTCAAGCCACTGCAAATTTTTAAATAAGTCATCACGTGAATATTCCGCGAGTTCAAAGTTATTTGTCATGACAATTGCCTCTGTCGGACAAACTTCTGTACATAAATCACAAAGAATACAAATTTCAAAATTAATATCATACGTGTCGATAATTTTTCCTTTTTTCGTAGGATCCGGATGTTTCTTTCCTGTTAACTGAATACAGTCTGTTGGACAAATGTTAGAGCACTGATTACAAACAATACATTTCTCCGGATAAAATTTTTGAATTCCACGAAAACGGTCTGGCAACGGCAACGGTTGATTTGGATAATCATACGTTACCTTCTTCTTGCTCAAATTACTTAATGTATATTTTAATCCTTTAAATAGTCCTTTCATCTCTTACTGGCACCCCCCTCATAGATTAGAAGAATAACTCCTTAATCAATGCCGTTAAGAAAATATTTGCAAGTGCAATCGGCAATAATACTTTCCAACCAAACTCCATTAACTGGTCACCTCTTATACGCGGGAACGTAACGCGGAACCAAATTAATAGAAAGACTACACTGCTAAATTTCAAAGCAAACCATACGGCACCTGGGATAAATCCAAGAAACATGACTGGATTCCATCCGCCTAAAAAGAGCACTGTAATTAACGATGCCATCCCGAAGAAGTATACGTACTCTGAAAGCATGAAAAACGCCCAGCGAAAACCTGAGTATTCCGTATGATATCCAGAAACAAGTTCTGACTCCGCTTCTGGCAAATCGAATGGCGTTCTATTTAACTCTGCAACTGCTGCGATTAAGAAAACGACGAAGCCAATTGGCTGTAGGAAAATGTACCAAACCTTCTCCTGCGCCGCTACAATCTCATTTAAATTCAGGCTACCAGCTAGCAAAACGATACCAATTACACTCATTACGAGCGGAATCTCATAAGAAATCATTTGCGCCGCCGCACGCATCCCTCCTAAAAGGGAATATTTATTATTCGATGCCCATCCCCCAGTTACAACACCTATCGTCGTAATACCGGAAACAGCGATATAATAAAGTAACCCGACTCCAATATCTGCAAATTGAAATTTATCAGTGAACGGGATAACTGCAAGCACCATAAATGCTGGTGCAAATGCAATGACAGGTGCTAATATAAACAGCGGTTTATCTGCTGCTTTCGGAATACTATCTTCTTTCAATAATAGTTTTAAAACATCAGCTACCGTTTGCAGTAAACCAAATCGGCCTCCAACCTGGTTTGGGCCAATCCGCCCTTGCATAAACCCCATCACTTTCCGTTCTGCCAAGATTCCATATGTAACGAAGCCAAGGACTGCAAATAGTAGAAGTACCGCTAATCCGAAAAAAATGAAGAAATTCGTCCAGCTTGAAGGTGATTGTAAGAGCGTCTCAATCATTAGCCATCAACCTCCCCAAGTACAATATCAACTCCACCTAAAATCGTAATTAAATTAGCGATGTTTTCACCTTTCAATAACTTTGGTAAAATTTGCAAGTTATAAAAAGATGGCCTACGAAACTTCAAACGGTACGGCTCTTTCTTTCCGTCACTAGCGATATAACACCCAATCTCTCCGCGCGGCGATTCGATACGTACAAATGCTTCTCCCTTAGGTGCCTTAATAATTTTTGGTACTTTTGCCAGCACAGCTCCATCTTTCGGGAACTGCTGAACCGCTTGCTCAACAATCTTTAAAGACTCCTCGATTTCTTGCATTCGGCAAACGTAGCGATCCCAAGCATCTCCCACGCTTCCAACAGGAATATCAAAATCAAAACGATCATAAATCGAATACGGCTCATCTTTGCGAAGATCCCAGTTTACTCCAGTGCACCGCAAATTTGCTCCGCTTAAAGAATACGAAATCGCTTCTTCCGCGCTATATATACCAACGCCTTTCACACGATTTAAGAAAATCTCATTACCGCTAACAAGATCATGATAACCTGCCAGTTGCTCCCTCATATACGGAACAAACTCTTCCACCTTTTCAATCCAACCATCTGGCGCATCCCACTTCACACCACCAACTCTCATATAGTTAAAAGTAAGCCGTGCCCCGCATAATTCATTTAATAAATTTATAATCATCTCTCGTTCACGAAACGCGTACAAAAACGGGCTAACCGCTCCTATATCAAGAAGATTCGTCCCCCACCAAACGAGATGGCTCGCAATTCTTCCTAGCTCCATCGCAAGTACTCGCAAGTATTCGGCACGCTCTGGAATTTCAAGCCCCATCATCGTCTCTACAGCATGGCAAATGACGTAATTATTCGTCATAGCTGATAAATAGTCCATTCGATCTGTATAAGGGATAATTTGCGTATACTGTAAGCTCTCAGCGATCTTTTCCGTCCCGCGATGTAAATACCCAATAACAGGTGTAGCTTCTTTAATAATTTCCCCGTCAATCTTAATTACGAGCCTGAACACACCATGTGTACTCGGATGCTGAGGTCCTACATTCAAAAGCATCTCTTCCGTGCGGATCATAGCTACACCTCCACATCATACGGTTCATAGTCTTTTCTAAGCGGATATCCTACCCAATCCTCTGGCATTAAAATACGTGTTAAATTCGGATGCCCTTTAAATATAATGCCGAGCAAATCGTATGCTTCTCGCTCCGGCCAGTCAGCCCCTTTCCAAAGCGCTGTCACAGATTCGACTTGCGGCGTTTCCCGGTCTAGCTTTACCTTCACCGCTACCGATTGTTTCTTACTATATGAAAACAAATGAACATACACTTCCATATGTGTCACAAAATCCGTCGCATGTAGCTCTGACATATAATCAAAAGCAAGTCCCTCATGGAATCGCAGTGACTCCATCACTTCATAATATTTTTCGGGATCCACCACAAGAGTCGGCACATCCTTTGACAGTTTATTAATGTAGGAATCTACTAATGCACCCTCTCCTAACTTCTCCCTAATAGCCTCAACATACTGATTTAAATACGGCTGATTTACGGACAGTTCTTCCTGCTTCGGCTCATCCTCTTTCTTACCTTCAGCCCCCTTTGTCTTCGCTCTTGCAGCCGCTGCTGCTTTCGCTTTTGCCGCTGCAATTGCCTTTGCCTTTTCATCTCCCGAATCCCCATCACCTTGCGAGGCTTTCTGCTTCGCCAATGCTGCCGCTTTTGCCTTGGCCGCTGCCACCGCCTTCGCCTTGGCTTTCGCTTTTTCTTCTTCCGTTACTTCTTCGGTTCCTTCTCTTTTCTGCTTCGCCAATGCTGCCGCTTTTGCTTTTGCAGCTGCTGCCGTCTTCGCCTTGGCTTTCGCTTTTTCTTCTTCCGTTACTTCCTCGGTTCCTTCTCTTTTCTGCTTCGCTAATGCTGCCGCTTTTGCCTTGGCCGCTGCCTTCGCCTTGGCTTTCGCTTTTTCTTCTTCCGTCACTTCTTCGGTTCCTTCTCTTTTCTGCTTCGCTAACGCCGCCGCTTTTGCTTTTGCAGCCGCTGCTGCCTTCGCCTTGACTTTCACTTTTTCTTCTTCCGTCACTTCTTCAGTTCCTTCTCTTTTCTGCTTCGCTAACGCTGCCGCTTTTGCTTTTGCAGCCGCTGCTGCCTTCGCCTTGGCTTTTGCTTTTTCTTCTTCCGTTACTTCTTCGGTTCCTTCTCTTTTCTGCTTCGCTAACGCCGTCACTTTTGCTTTTGCAGCCGCTGCTGCACGTCGTTTTGCTTCTTCTATAGTAATATCATCGTTTTTTGGTAGCGCTTTCTCTTTTTCTTGATCTTCTTCCTCAAGCTCACTTATTTCCGCCTCGTGTTTCGCTACAAGGCGTTTTCTCGCTTCTTCTTTTGCACGCCTAGCTGCTTCTTTTTTCAGCTCCTCTAAATCTTTATTTGGATTGCTCATTTATTCGTCACCTGCTTCCCGGTCTTTGCTTCGTAACGAATTTTTTCTTTTAATTTATTGATTCCATAAATTAAAGCAGCTGGATTTGGGGGACAACCAGGAATATACACATCAACTGGTACAATTTGGTCTACACCTTTCACAACAGCATATGAATTTACATACGGACCACCTGCTGTCGCACAAGATCCCATCGCAATAACCCATTTCGGTTCGGGCATTTGATCATATAAGCGCCGAACAATAGGAGCCATCTTCTTCGTTACCGTTCCCGATACAATCATGACGTCCGATTGCCTTGGTGAAGTCCGAAAAAATGACCCAAATCGATCTAAATCATAATGTGATGAACCTACTCCCATCATTTCAATTGCACAGCACGCCAGTCCGAATGTCATCGGCCATAAAGAATTGCTCCTCGCCCATCCTTTCAACTGTTCCAATGTAGAAAAAAAGATATTTCGTTCTAATTCTGCTCGCTCATTTGGATGTAATTCCTCAAAATTTATAACCATTGTAACACCTTCTTTTTCCAAGCATACGCTAATCCAACTAGCAACATTACAACAAAGATGAGCATTTCAATTAATGCAAATAAACCTAGCTTGTCATACGCAACAGCCCAAGGATATAAAAATAAAGTTTCTACATCAAAGATCACAAACAATAAAGCGAAAATATAATAACGAGCATGAAACCGAATATTTGCATCATGAAAAGGCTCAATTCCACTCTCATACGTCGTCGCCTTTGCTGCACTTGGTTTATTTGGGCGCAGCATCCTTCCTAATGTAAGAGCCACTACCGGCAGCAATATACCTAATAGCAAGAAAATCAAAACGATCATATAACTATTTTCATATACACTTGCCATTGTGAAACCCTCCCCCCTAAATTAAGAACAAGTTCACATAGTAAACAATATGTCCTAGTTGCAGTAATTATTATTTTTAAATTTTTCTAAATAATGCAACTATTCTAATCATTATAGCAAACTTCAAATTCCTATGTCGATATGTTGGGAGGCAGAAACAAGAATTATTAAAATCTATCTTTACAACTTGCTATAATTGTGCAAAATAAATATAAAACTTATATATGCTTTTCAAGAAACCGTAGGTGATATAAATGAAAAAACAAACACATGTAAGTATTCTTATAAGCATTGTATTGCTGTCTATAACGCTTCACTATGTAGCGATGCCTTTTCTATATGAATACTCATTTTCTTTTCAGCTATTAATCGGAATGAGTACCCTATTAATTGATATTATCGCTTGTAGTTATATACTTTATTTTTCAAACATGAAAGAAGGGCTATCTCGTTTATTTTGGATCATATTATCTGTTGGAGCTCTCTCTTATTTTATCGGTGATATAGTCGTTGCCTATCAGCGTTTAATTGTAAAGGACTTCTATACGTTCGTTGATCCATCTGACTTTTTTTACTTACTTTTTTTAGTTAGCTTTACGTTTGCCTTTCTATACGAAATCATTTATAACCGAGATTTATTAGAAAAACTTTTTATGCTATGTGATATTTGTATTATCGTTACAGCCCAATTTACTTTAAGTTACTACTTACTTATTGAACGAACTATTCATATTTTTACAACATCCTATATCGACATATTTGTTCAACTTACCTATCCAATGGCTGATTTACTCTTTCTCTTAATAGGAATCAACCTTTTATTCAAACCACTATCCTTATTACCTAAAAAGGTCGGTGCACTTCTTGGCAGTGCTTTAATTTTATATGCTACTACAGATGCGATTTATGCGTATATAAAATACTTCATACCAGAGTATTCTATGTTTACAGTTACTCCTTTCTATCAAGTAACCTTAGTACTAGTAGCAATCGCCTGTATTCTCCATACAAAAAAGCCTGAAAAACAAGAACAAGTACTACTAACACCTAAAATTGGTGAATCAATCCGATTATCATTACCGTATATTTCGGTAGTAATGCTTATTGTTTTCATATTAGTTGAATACGTTTTTGCGCCTATTATAGTAATCGGACTTATAATAACTTTCTCTTTCGTTCTCATACGTCATAGTTTAGTTCGAAAACAAAATAAAATCTTATTGCTAGCTCAAATGCAATTCAACTCAGAACTCGAGAAACAAATTAAACTACGTACAGAAGATTTAGTAGAACAGAAAAATGAACTCTATCATAATCAACAAATGTTTAAATCTTTATACGAGCATCATCCAGATCCAATCTTCACATTAGATTTGTACGGTAATTTTCTCAAAGTAAATAACGCTGGTACTACTTTACTCGGTTATCAAACGAATGAATTATTAAACCAGCCTTACTATTCACTCATATACGAAGAAGATTTAGAAGAAATGATTAACGCCTTTCATCGCGTGAAAAAGGGGTATTCTATCTCTTTAGAAATACGGGCGTACCATAAAAACAGAGATATTTACTACTTGCACGTTACCGCCGTACCGATCTTTTTAAAGGAGAAAATTTCTGGGGTTTATTTAATGATTAAAGATATTACGGAAAGCAAGCAACAACAAGAACAAATTAATTTCCTAGCATACCATGACACTTTAACAGAGCTTGCAAATCGACGTGCATTTCATCAACATTTAGAACAGGCAATTGCGCGAACAAAAATATCGAAAAAGCCTTTTGCTGTTATGTTTCTCGACCTAGACCGTTTTAAAGTTATTAATGATACCCTCGGTCATCGAGTAGGAGACCTATTGCTCATCGCAGTAGCAAAAAGGCTCGAAAGAATAGCAACATCAAATATGAAACTCGCGCGGCTAGCTGGGGATGAGTTCACAATCCTTATCGAGAATTACAAAAAAAAGCCAGACGTCCAAAAAATAGCTGATAGGATTGTAGCGGCCATGAATGAGCCATTTGAAATCGAAAATCAACATTTACAAATCTCACCGAGCATCGGAATTGCAATATATCCTGAAGCAGGTGAAGATGCGCTATCCATTTTGCAGCATGCTGATATGGCCATGTACGAAGCAAAGAATAAAGGAAAAAACGGTAGCTCTCTTTACACGAAAGAACTATATAAAAAAATGGAACGAAAAGCTCGAATTGAAAAAGATTTGCCAATCGCTTTAGTAAACAAAGAATTTTATCTCGTTTATCAACCACAAATTGATACGACAACAAATAAAATTATCGGTGCTGAAGCTTTAATACGTTGGAAACACCCACTATTAGGTGACATTTCACCATGTGAGTTTATTCCAATTGTAGAAGAGACGCCACAAGTAGTCCCACTTGGACATTGGGTATTACAAGAAGCTTGTCTCCAATTAAAAATATGGCATACCTTTGGCTACCAAAATTTAAAAATAAGTGTTAATTTATCCGCAAAAGAATTCCGGCAAGATCAATTAATCGAAAACATTTCACAAATATTAAACGACGTGCAAGTCGATCCAAAATATGTAACACTTGAGTTAACAGAAAGAATTGCAATGATTGACGAGAAAGAAACGTTATTGAGACTGAAGCAATTAAAAGAATACGGTATCCAAACTTCCATTGATGACTTCGGTACTGGGTATTCTTCTCTTGCTTATTTATCAATTTTTCCAATCGACACATTAAAAGTACCGAGAGAATTTACACAATTAGCTGATCATCGTCCTGAAGAACGAGCCATCGTTTCTACAATACTTTCCCTCGCAAATACTTTAAATCTTTCAGTCGTTGCCGAAGGAATTGAAACCGAAAAACAGCTTAAGTTTCTGCAAAAACATAACTGTAAATATATGCAAGGTTACTATTTCAGTAAACCACTTACTAGTAATCAGTTTATAAAATTTCTACAAAAAACCCCCAGTATGAACAAATAATTCATACTGGGGATTTTATAATGCTAAATATTTTTCTCATAATATTCTTCTGCGATCTCTTCGTAAAAAGCTGCAGATGTCGTATAGAAATATGGAATTAACCACAGGAATCCAATTCCTAATGTAATACAACTTAATATAAACCAGCCAATAAAACTTAAACATAAAATGAAATACTCCATCTTATGTCCATCCATCATACGACGACTTTCTGTAATAGCTTGGTTCAGTGAATACTCAGGATGATCGTTTATAATAAAGTATGTCATCGCATAAGAAAAAGATTTAATAATACCTGGAATAATGAACAATAACGTCCATAAGAAAAGATAAAGATTTACTAATAAATATAATAAAAATGATTTTAGAAATCTCTTTCCCTCTGAAAACCAAATGAATATATTACCAATACTAGCTTGCTTTTCACGAAGGATATTTAAACCAAGGTAATATCCACCTAAAGTTAACGGTCCAGTAACAAAAAATGTAAGAATATTCGTTGAAAGTGAACCATTTGTTTTTTGCCAACCGAAAATTAAAGAAAATCCCCAATCAACACTAAAACTAAAAGCCGTGATAAGAATTGAAATGAGTAGTGTAGCTCCAACAGCTAATCCCCATTTCCCTTCTAATGAATCTAGTGCTTCTCCTTTTAAATCACTAATCATGCGTAGCCTCGCCTCCTATACACAATAATTCTATTAGTATAGCATGTTCCTATTGAAATTCACCTTTTGAAATATAGCGATAAAAGTGTGCTGTCGTCGTACTCATATACGGACTAAACCAAAGAAATCCTATTCCAAAAGTAAGAAGCGCTAAAATAGCCCATCCTATGAAGCTCAGCCATAAAAGAAACAAATCTAACTTATGACCCTTCATAAGATTCTTACTTTCCTTCATCGCCTGCGAAACACTATATTCTGGATTTTCAATCATCACATAGTACGTCAGTGCATAAGAAAAATACATCACAATCATACCAACAATTGAAATTGCTAATAGTACGAAGAAAGCTATTGCAAATGACGTATTCCCTTCTTCACCTAACAATGCAAATAAGCCTATTAACAGCATCGGAATCCATGTACCTGTATATAACAAAATCGCAAGCATTGCCCACATTGTTTTCATCATTCTTTTAAAGCCACGAAATCCTTCAAATAAGTAATCTACTTTAGCATCTTCTCGTTTACTAATCTGTAAAAATACATTTGTATAACCATATGACGTGATCCCATACGATGCGTTACTCAAAATTATTATAATGCAATAAAAAATTCCAAAGGTAATACCTGCTCCAATTGACATCGTTTCCTCTTCAAATGATCCCGTTAAGCTTGCAACTGAGAGAAATATAATAATTCCTGGAATTAATAGTATAAGCATTGCAGCCATCGAAACGACATAACTTAAAATAAAATATAAAATTGTTGATCCAACACCTAGTCCCCATTTTCCCTTTAAAGAGTACAATGCTTCTCGCTTCATTTCACCAATCATTGATTCATCCCCTTTATGAAATATAAATTGTTGTACACTTCTACTTATACAAGCATCAATATAATTATACCAGTTTTGTAAAATTATCCATAAAATACACAAAAAAAATCCGTAAAGGCAAAGCCCTTACGGATTTTTTCACTTCATATCGGAAACGTTTAAACGGTTCACGGCACGTTGTAATGCCATTTCTGCACGTTTAAAGTCAACATGTGCTTGTTTATCTTGCAGACGTTGCTCAGCGCGACGCTTCGCTTCATTTGCGCGATGGATATCGATATGGTTTGCTTCTTCAGCAGATGATGATAATACAGTCACTTTATCTGGACGAACTTCGATAAAGCCACCGCTTACTGCTACATAATCAGTGTGTCCACCATTTTTCAGACGAACTGCACTAATTTTTAATGGTGCAACAGTTGGAATGTGACCTGGTAAGATCCCCATTTCCCCACTCTCTGCTTTTACACTTACCATTTCTACTTCTTTTTCGTAAACCGGTCCATCAGGAGTTACAATACTGACTGGAAATGTCTTCATACTTCGTCCCTCCTAAGGCCTTACGCCATCATTTTCTTCGCGTTTTCAATAACTTCTTCAATGCCACCTACTAAGCGGAATGCATCTTCTGGAAGGTCATCATATTTTCCTTCTAGAATTTCTTTGAAACCACTAACTGTATTCTTTACAGGTACGTAAGAACCTTTTTGACCTGTAAACTGCTCAGCTACGTGGAAGTTTTGAGATAAGAAGAATTGAATACGACGAGCACGATGTACAACTAACTTATCTTCTTCAGATAACTCATCCATACCTAAGATAGCGATGATATCTTGAAGCTCTTTATAACGTTGTAAAGTTTGCTGTACTTGACGAGCTACTTCATAATGTTCTTCTCCTACGATTTCTGGAGAAAGTGCACGAGATGTAGATGCTAATGGATCTACGGCTGGGTAAATACCCATTTGCGTTAAACGACGCTCTAAGTTTGTTGTTGCATCTAAGTGAGCGAACGTTGTAGCTGGTGCTGGGTCAGTATAGTCATCGGCTGGTACATATACCGCTTGGATAGACGTGATAGACCCTTTATTTGTAGATGTAATACGCTCTTGTAATTGACCCATTTCTGTTGCAAGTGTTGGTTGGTAACCTACCGCAGATGGCATACGACCAAGAAGGGCAGATACTTCAGAACCCGCTTGCGTGAAACGGAAGATGTTATCGATGAACAGAAGTACGTCTTGTCCTTGCTCATCACGGAAATGCTCAGCCATTGTTAAACCTGTTAATGCAACACGTTGACGTGCTCCAGGTGGCTCGTTCATTTGTCCGAATACCATCGCAGTTTTCTTGATTACGCCAGAATCGCTCATTTCGTGGTATAAGTCATTACCCTCACGAGTACGCTCACCTACACCAGCGAATACAGAGATACCACCGTGCTCTTGTGCGATGTTGTTAATTAATTCCTGAATTAATACTGTTTTACCTACGCCGGCACCACCGAATAGGCCGATCTTACCACCCTTAATGTAAGGAGCAAGTAAGTCTACTACTTTAATACCAGTTTCAAGAATTTCTACTTTAGTAGATAATTCTTCGAATGCAGGTGCTTGACGGTGAATTGGATCACGATGTACATCTGCAGGAACCTCACCATCTAAGTCAATTGCATCACCTAATACGTTAAATACGCGACCAAGTGTTACATCACCAACTGGTACAGAGATTGGTTTACCAGTATCTTCTACTTCTGTGCCACGAACAAGTCCATCTGTGGAAGACATCGCAACTGTACGAACTGTATCATCACCTAAATGAAGTGCAACTTCAAATGTTAAGTTAATACTTCCGTTTTCGTTGCTTTGTTTTACCGTAAGGGCGTTGTAGATTTCTGGTAGCTTTCCGCCATCAAACTTAACGTCTACAACCGGACCCATGATTTGCGTAACGCGCCCTTTATTCATCGGGTTCCCTCCTAGCTTTCTTTTAATTAGCCAACTTTCTACGAGCAGCTAGCTTTTAATTTTTTATTGGTTTATAGCTTACGCGACTCTTTTGACAGAGCCGCTTCCGCTTTTTATTGAATCTAGCTCCAGCGGTTAGAATGTTCGGTGGCTTCGCTTTTTCCTACGAGGCACAAATCGCCTCTACGTCAAAAGCTCCATCCCCCTCTCATTCTGAACGAACCGCTTCCGCCTTTTAATACTATTCTAACGCTGCTGCTCCACCAACGATTTCCGTAATTTCTTGCGTAATCGCTGCCTGACGCGCACGGTTGAATGAAAGTGTAAGTGAATCGATAACTTCCATTGCGTTGTCTGTAGCACTCTTCATTGCTGTCATACGCGCTGCGTGTTCACTTGCTTTACCGTCTAGTAATGCACCGTACACTAAGCTTTCTGCGTATTGTGGCAATAGTACTTTTAAAATTTCTTCTTCAGAAGGTTCGAATTCATAAGCTGTCGTCGGTTTGTCAGACGCCACATCAGTAAGCGGTAAAATTTTATTTTCCGTTACCTCTTGTGAAATTTTACTTACGTAATGGTTGTAGTAGATGTACAGCTCATCATAAGCACCATCTGCGAACATCGCAATTGCTCGAGAAGCAAGGTCTTTAATATCAGTAAATGATGGGTGGTCAGATAATCCAACTACTTCATCAATAATGTTAAAGCCGCGACGTTTTAAATAATCACGTCCTAGTCGTCCAAGCACAATAATAGAATATTGGTTTGAATCCATATTATGACGTTCACGAATTACGTTACTTACTGTACGTAATACGTTACTGTTATAACCACCTGCTAGTCCGCGATCAGACGTAATAACGATGTATCCTGTACGCTTTACAGGACGCGCATTTAGCATTGGATGATTAATCCCTTTGCTTCCTTGCGCAATGCTCGCTACTACTTCTTGAATCTTTTCCATATACGGAACGAAAGATTTAGCATTTTGCTCTGCACGGTTTAACTTAGATGCAGATACCATCTCCATCGCTTTCGTAATTTGACTCGTTTTCTTTGTCGAGTTAATCTTCGCTTTTATATCGCGTAAAGATGCCACAGGTTTTCACCACCTTTTTTCCGGAAGTTGGCACGATTAGTAAGAATCCTCTTCCTAATCTACGTTGCAAGATATTCTTGCTCATGATTGAAGGAAAAGAATAGGTGCACCTACTCTTTTCCTTTACATGACCTTTAGCAATCTCAGAGCCCGAGATGCCTTTTATATATACTATCTAGCTCCAGCGGCTTGAATGCTCGGTGGCTTCACTTCTTCCTACGAGGCAAACACCGCCTCTTCGTCAGAAGCTCCATCCCCCTCACATTCAGAACGAGCCGCTTCCGCTTTTATTATTCAGAAGCTACAAATACTTTTTTAAATCCATTGATTGCTGCTGCAAATTTGTCGTCATCCGCAAGTTTCTTAGTTGTGCGGATTTCTTCTAATAAGTCAGTCGCATTAGAATCTAACCAAGCATGGAATTCTTCTTCAAAACGAGTGATATCTACTACTGGGATATCATCTAGGAATCCACGTGTTAAAGCGTAAAGAATGATAACTTGTTTCTCTACACGTAATGGTTTGTGTAATCCTTGTTTTAATACCTCAACAGTACGAGCACCACGGTTTAATTTCGCTTGAGTTGCTTTATCAAGGTCAGAACCGAACTGAGCGAACGCTTCTAACTCACGGTAAGATGCAAGGTCAAGGCGAAGTGTACCTGATACTTTACTCATTGCTTTAATCTGAGCAGATCCACCTACACGAGATACAGAAGTACCCGCATCGATCGCTGGACGTACGCCAGAGAAGAATAGGTCAGATTGTAAGAAGATTTGTCCATCCGTAATAGAAATTACGTTTGTCGGGATGTATGCTGATACGTCCCCTGCTTGTGTTTCGATGAAAGGTAGTGCAGTTAAAGAACCGCCGCCTTTTGCATCACTTAATTTTGCTGCACGCTCTAATAAGCGAGAATGTAAGTAGAATACATCCCCTGGGTAAGCTTCACGACCTGGAGGACGACGTAATAGTAATGACAGCTCACGGTAAGCCGCTGCTTGTTTTGATAAGTCATCATATACTACTAATACGTGTTTACCATTGTACATGAACTCTTCACCCATTGTTACACCAGCGTAAGGAGCTAGGTATAATAATGGAGCTGGTTGAGAAGCAGATGCAGTTACAACGATTGTGTACTCTAATGCACCGTGCTTACGTAGTGTTTCTACTACGTTACGTACAGTTGATTCTTTTTGTCCAATTGCTACATAGATACAAATCATATCTTCATCTTTTTGGTTAATGATTGTATCAAGTGCAACCGCTGTTTTACCAGTTTGACGGTCACCGATGATTAACTCACGTTGACCACGGCCAATTGGTACAAGAGCATCGATCGCTTTAATACCTGTTTGAAGTGGCTCATGAACAGATTTACGATCCATTACACCTGGTGCTGGACTTTCGATTGGACGAGTGTTTGTTGTATTGATTGGGCCTAAACCATCAACTGGTTGACCTAATGGGTTTACAACACGACCAATTAGTTCTTTTCCTACCGGTACTTGCATGATGCGACCAGTACGACGAACTTCGTCACCTTCACGAATTTCTGTGTAAGGTCCTAAAATGATAATACCTACGTTGTTTTCCTCTAAGTTTTGTGCTAGTCCCATAACGCCGTTAGAGAACTCTACAAGTTCACCAGCCATAACGTTATCAAGACCATGAGCACGCGCGATACCGTCACCAACTTGGATAACTGTACCAACATCACTAACTTCGATTTCAGACTGATAGTTCTCGATTTGTTGCTTTATCAGTGCGCTAATTTCTTCAGCTCTGATGCTCATGTGCTTCACCCCTATCTATTCTTCATTAATTCACGCTGAATACGTGCTAATTTTCCTTGTAAACTTCCGTCATAAATGCGATTTCCAATACGTACTTTAATTCCGCCTAGTAAATCTTCATCTACAACATTTTTCACGCGAATTGCATCTTTTCCCGTTCTCTTTGCAAATGCTTCAGCAATGTTAAGCTTCTCTTCTTCTGATAGAAGACGAGTAGAATATACAGTTGCATCCGCTACGTTACGTTCTTCATTAGCAAGAACAACATATTCATCTGCAATTTCAGGTAAGATATCAATGCGTTTGTTATCAATTAAAATATATAACGTATTTAAAATAGATTCAGAAACAGATCCGAATACGTTTGCAAGAAACGTTTTCTTTTGTTCCTTTGAAATGTTCGGTTGCGTTAAAAAGCTATGTAGTTCTCCGTTCTTTACATAAACGTTTTGTACAAGGCGTAATTCCTCTTCAAACATTTCTAATACGTGTTTTTCTTTAGCAATTTTAAAAAGAGCGACAGCATAACGTTTTGCTACAATCCCATTGCTCATCGCGCTTCTCCTACTTCTTTAATATAATCGCGAATTAACTTCACTTGATCTTCTTCTTTTAATTCTTTTTCAATTACTTTAGAAGCAATTTGAACAGATAAAGAAGCAACTTGTTCTTGTAAAGCAGCAATTGCTTGCTCTTTTTCGCGTTGAATTTCTTGTACAGCAGATGCTTTAATTGATTCTGCTTCTTCTTTCGCAGCAGCAACAATAACATCTTTTTGATCTACAGCTTGCTTTTTCGCTCTTTCGATTAACTCTTGTGCTTCAACACGTGATTGTTTTAACATTTCACGTTGTTCTTCTACTAACTTCTTCGCCTCAGCATTACTTCTTTCTGCAGCGTCGATTTCATTAGTAACATGCTCTTCACGTTCTTTCATAATTCCCATTAAAGGACCCCACGCAAATTTGCGTAGCATTACTAATAGAAGTAAGAAAATGAACAATGTATAAGCAATCGTTCCAAATGGAATGGCAGCACCTAATAATAAAGTTGGCACAAGGATTCACTCCCTTCAAAATATCTAAATTGATCATATGAAAAAAAAAGACATACGTTTCATTCATAAAGCAATGGCGAAGAAAGTTCGGAAAAACACTCTTCGCCATCTATGTAAGGGGAGTCTCCCTTATTTGTTCATTACGATGAAAGCAATAACTACACCGATGATTGGAAGTGCCTCAACTAAAGCAACCCCGATGAACATAATTGTTTGAAGTGCGCCTTTTAATTCTGGTTGACGAGCAACACCTTCGATTGTACGTGATACGATAAGACCGTTACCAATACCTGCACCTAATGCTGATAAACCAATTGCAATTGCAGCTGCGATTACACCTAAACTCATTTAATTTGTCCTCCTTTGTATTATAAAAAAATAAATTTTTTCTTACTTAAATTATATTAATGGTCATGGCTTACTTTATGAGCCATATAAACCATCGTTAACATAACGAAAATAAATGCTTGGATTGATCCAACGAATACACTGAATCCCATCCATGCTAACATTGGTACAAGCGCACCTAATGCCCCAAGGACTGATGCTCCGCCCAACTTAGCAAGTAATCCTAATAAGATCTCACCTGCATAAATGTTACCAAATAAACGAAGACCTAACGTTAATGTGTTAGCAAACTCCTCAATAACCTTTAATGGGAATAAGAATTTCATAGGTTGGAAATAACCTTTTACGTACTCTTTCGTACCCTTCATCTTAATTCCATAATAATGGGTGAGGGTAACTACCATCACGGCTAATGTTAATGTAACTGCTGGATCAGACGTTGGTGATCTCCACCATGCAATATGTTCGCCAGCTTCAGTTGCTGAATACATGAATGGTAAACCAAGGAAGTTCGATACGATGATAAACATGATAAGCGTAACGCCAAGCGTTAAGAAACGTCCACCTGTTTTCCAGTCCATCGTACTATTGATAATCCCTTTCACGAAGTCAAACACCCATTCCATGAAGTTTTGCATCCCGGTTGGGCGAAGAGCTAAGCTGCGAGTTCCGATAACAGCGATTAAGAAAACAATAACTGCTGCTACAGTAACCATCATAACTGATGACAAATCGAACGTTAAACCTAGAAATTCAACTAATTTACCGTGTTCCACTAGTAATTCACCTCTCTTCCCTGCTCTTATACTCTAAATAAAGAAAATCTATGATCATGACAAGGTATCCTGTCAGCAATCCTACACCTAGGCCCCACATCGCGATTAACTCTTGATATTTGGCTGCAAATAAAATTAATAACCCAATCGTGGCGAATCTTGAATATGTACTTACCGCTGTTGCCTTGAACTTCACGTTTTCTCCATTTGTTACGCGATCTAGCAGCTTGTCTGTTCTACGTGCAATGATGCGCAAACTAAGAAAACTGAAAATCGTCCCGATAATCAGTCCAAGAAATACATCCTTGTAAGAGGTAAATCCCCATCCTAGCACTAGAAGCGCAAGCAAGTAGTACATATATTTCTTTTGTCTTTGGACAAGTCCATGTACGTCTATCATCATTGCTCTCCCGAATAGTAATGTCGAATGAGTCGAATCATTGCGTATACCCCTGTTCCTAGTCCGAGTAATAACCCTATAATAAGAAACAACGGAAACGTTCCAACCTTATTATCAATCCACTGCCCACCAAAGATTCCAACAAGAATAGAACCGACTAATTGAGCAAGAATACCTGACATTAAAGCATAAGCTTTTATATGGCTGCGATCGTTTTTTTGCAAGGATTCATCCCTCCAATATGTAACCCTCATTCACGATGTGTTAATAATAACTCATTTTTTTGCATAAATCCTATACAAAACAAAAAGTTTACATTTTCGTCACGGAATAGATGTAATTTTGTCACTGAAAGCCCTACCATCTATCCCCGTTGTTAGCATACAATAGGGTATTAACAGTGTCAACGAGAAATCGTAAAAAATCTAAAAATTTGAGTATTAGGCATTTCCTCCCAAAAATGAAAACGTTCCCCTTCTAAATACTGGTTACATATATGCAATTTCTAACAGTTTTCTCTTTATAATAGAAGGAAATGTTCACAAGTTTGTCACTATTATATTTTCGAGATATAACGCTTTTCTTCCATAATATAGTGTTCCTCAGACGTAAGACTTCTATATTATATGTGAGGTGTATGCAACTTATGTTGTATATACGATGTATATTTATCCTCTCCCCCTCCCCTACTTGCTTACAACAAAAAAGACGAGCTGGGGAATCTCCCCTGCTCGTCAGTTGTCTTACTTCGTTCCGAATAAACGGTCACCAGCATCACCAAGACCTGGTACTACATATCCGTGGTCATTTAATTTCTCATCTAATGCTGCTACATAAATATCAACATCAGGATGTTCTTCTTGTACTACTTTTACCCCTTCTGGAGCTGCAACGATACACATTAATTTAATTTGTTTCGCACCGCGCTTTTTCAGAGAGTTAATTGCTTCAGCCGCAGAACCACCTGTTGCTAGCATCGGATCTAGTACGATAAAGTCACGCTCTTCTACATCCGTTGGAAGTTTCACATAGTATTCTACCGGTTGCAATGTTTTAGGGTCACGGTATAAACCAACGTGTCCTACTTTTGCTGCTGGAATTAATTTCAGAATTCCATCAACCATTCCTAAACCTGCACGTAAAATCGGAATTAAACCAAGTTTTTTACCAGCGATCACTTTTGTTGTCGCTTTGCTTACAGGTGTTTCAATTTCAATGTCCTTAAGTGGAAGGTCGCGAGTAATTTCGAAAGCCATTAAACTTGCTACTTCGTCCACTAATTCACGAAAATCTTTCGTACCTGTATTCTTATCGCGAATATATGTAATCTTATGTTGAATTAACGGGTGATCAAATACATACAGTTTTCCCATGTGAATCTCTCCTTTAGATGATATTCATGCGTTTGCACGCTTTTTACACTATTTACGATTGTAAAGAAAACGCTACTAATATTCAAGGGCAAATTTGGCAAAATCATGATTTTACGATGAATCTATCTAGTATCTTTACCAATTATGGGAGCTGTATCCTTCATTATATCGCCAAAATTTATTCATCATTTGTATACATACTTTAAAAATAATATATGTCCACAAAAAAGACCGCCAAAACAATTAAGTCTCGGCAGTCTTCTTCAATCTATTATAGATTTGGATACATTGTGAATTTGCTAGTTAACGCTTCTACACGCTTACGTACTTCTTCTAATGCAACTTCATTTTCATGATTTTTTAATGTATAAGCAATAAGTGACGCAATTTCATCCATTTCTTCTAAACCGAAACCACGAGATGTTACAGCTGCTGTACCGATACGTACACCACTTGTTACAAATGGGCTTGCTGTTTCAAATGGAATTGTATTTTTGTTCACTGTAATACCAACTTCATCTAATACGTGCTCTGCTACTTTACCTGTGATTTCTAAGTTACGAACATCAATCAAGATTAAGTGATTGTCTGTTCCGCCAGAAACAAGTGTAAGTCCTTCTTTTTGAAGACCTTCAGCTAAGCGGTTCGCATTGTTAATGATATTTTGTGCATATGTTTTGAAATCATCTTGAAGTGCTTCACCAAATGCAACAGCTTTTGCAGCGATTACATGCATAAGTGGACCACCTTGAATACCAGGGAAGATTGATTTATCAATTTGTTTTGCAAATTGCTCTTCACATAAAATCATACCACCACGCGGACCACGTAACGTTTTATGTGTTGTCGTTGTAACGAAATGTGCATGTGGTACTGGATTTGGGTGTAAACCAGCAGCTACTAAACCAGCGATATGTGCCATATCAACCATTAAATAAGCGCCCACTTCATCTGCAATCTCACGGAATCGCTTGAAATCGATAACACGAGGGTATGCACTTGCACCTGCAACGATTAATTTTGGTTTATGTTCTTTCGCTTTTGCTAATACATCATCGTAATTAATACGGTGAGAGTCAGCATCCACGCCATATTCTACGAAATTATATTGTACTCCACTGAAGTTAACAGGGCTTCCGTGTGTTAAGTGACCACCATGAGATAAGTTCATACCAAGTACTGTATCGCCTTGCTCTAAAATCGTAAAGTATACTGCCATGTTCGCTTGTGCACCAGAGTGTGGTTGAACATTTACGTGCTCTGCGCCGAAAATTTCTTTCACGCGATCACGTGCGATATCTTCTACTACGTCTACGTGTTCACAGCCACCATAGTAACGTTTTCCAGGATATCCTTCAGCATACTTATTCGTTAAAACAGAACCTTGTGCCTCCATTACTGCTTCACTTACGAAGTTTTCCGAAGCAATTAACTCAATCTTTGAACGCTGTCTTCCTAGTTCTGCCTCAATTGCAGCAAATACCTTTTCATCTTGACGTTTTAAATGATCCACCAAAATCCCCCTTTTCTGAACGAATTACATCGATTCCCAACAGTTTTTTCTTATTTATTCAGAAAAAACGAAAATTCAGGTTGTAATTCTTTCGAACCTTCATGTTTTCAACTACATTCTAACATGACTTTCTATATCATAAAAGAAAAAAAAGACCGAAAATCGGTCTTTTCTTTCTTCTATTATAAAGTCAGACAACATACCTTTTATCTTATGATAAACAGTTACTATATGACTTCCTAATTTCTCATATTTAACGGCAAGTGATAGTCTCTTCCACTGCCGCATAGACAGCACGCGCTCCACCAATTAGTTTTCCACGTGTTTTGGCCATCGTTACATGCGCACTTCCAATTGCCTTCACACTTGTACGAACCGGAACAGCTACATGCTTTAAATGCATACCGATAAATGTATCACCAATATCCATTCCTGCATCAGCTTTAATAAACTCAACTACTACCGGATCTTTCAAATTGTGATACGCGTATGTCCCCAATGCACCACCTGCTGATCTAACAGGCGTAACTGTTACAATTTCAAATTGATATTTTATCGCTACTTCTCTCTCAACTACTAAAGCACGGTTTAAATGCTCACAACATTGAAACGCTAATTCAATACCTGTTTGCTCTTGAAATTGTTTTAACTCAGAGAAAATCGCCTCTGCTACTTCCATCGTTCCTGATGTTCCAATTCTTTCGCCTAGCACTTCGCTCGTGCTACAACCCACTACAAAAATTTGACCGCTTTGTAATGAAGCTTGTTCTTGGAAATCAGAAAGCGACATTTGTAGCTGTTCTCTTACCTTTACGATTTCTGTCATTACGCCTCTTCCTTTCACAGGTTGGTTCACCAAATTATATTTCACACTACTGATAGTTAGAATCTATTACTTTGTTTCGTATGTTTTAATTTTTCCTACGCGGTTTTCGTGACGACCACCTTCATAGTCAGTTGTTAACCAGATTTTCGCGATATCACGCGCTAGACCAGCACCAATTACACGCTCACCCATCGCTAGCATATTAGTGTCATTATGCTCTCTCGTTGCTTTCGCGCTGAAAGTATCATGAACTAACGCACAACGGATACCATTTACTTTGTTTGCTGCGATTGACATACCAATGCCTGTCCCACAAACTAAAATACCACGATCTACTTCACCATTCGCTACCATTTCAGCTGCTGGAAACGCAAAGTCAGGGTAATCAACAGAACCAGCTTCACATTCACAACCTAAATCAATATATTCAATATTTAACTCTTCTAATAAACTTACAAGTTCTTTGCGGATATTCATACCGCCGTGATCAGATGCTATTACTACTTTCATTTTTACCCCTCCAAAGTTTCAATCAATTATCTTCATTTCACACTCGCTACCTCACATAGGAAGAAGTGATCTCCAATATCGTATTATACACGAAACATCAACCTACTGAATGTTTTTTCAGTAAAGTTTGTACAAGTTTTTCCATCTCATCTAACGTTTCTTTATAAATAGAAAGCGAGCCTCCAAATGGATCTGAAATGTCCTTGCCTATACCTTCAGTTAATCCATATAACGTATTTAATTTCTTTTCAACGCTCGGATAATGCCCAAGTACAATTTGCTTATGGTTTTCTGTCATCGTTACGACAATATCAGCCCAATCAAGCAAAGTTTCATTTATTTGCTGCGCCGCATGATCAATTAAAATTCCTTTTTCAGCTAAAGCTTCCTTCGCATGTACCGATGCATCGCTCCCAGGATAGGCGAAAACACCAGCAGATTGCACTTCAAACTTATCTCCTCCGTGATGACGAAGCAACGCCTCAGCCATTGGACTACGACATGTATTGCCAGTACAAACAAATAACACTCGTTTCATTCAAACCCACCCCTATATTCGATTTCTTACCATTCATCATAACTTACATTAGAATAGAACAAAAGAAATGTGAATATACAAAAGGCGCATTTCTCTTATATTTTTTCTAAGAAAAATGCGCCTTATCCACATATATGTGAAATCCTATTTCCAAGTGCCTAGAGTATTTTAACATACATGCTGAACATGCAACAAAAATAAGGAATCCATTTCATACGAAACGGATTCCTCTTATATTGCAATTATTTCATTGTAACTTTCATTACTTCTGTTGAACCTTTTGTAGCTGCTACGCCTACAGTTGTCTTAATAGACTCAGCTGCATCTGTGTTTGTAATAACAATTGGAGTAATTGTGCTTTTCGCTTTTTCACGGATTAATTCTAAGTCGAATGAGATTAATTTATCTCCAGCTTTTACAGCTTGGCCTTCAGAAACGTGAGCTTCGAAACCTTCGCCTTCCATTTTTACAGTTTCTAATCCAACGTGGATTAAAATTTCTGTACCGTTTTTCGCTTTAATTCCGATAGCATGTTTTGTGTGGAATAATTGTACGATTTCACCATCAACTGGAGATACAACTACACCTTCAGTAGGATCGATTGCAACACCGTCACCCATCATACGACCAGCAAATACTGGATCTGGTACTTCTTCAATATTTTTCACTGCTCCAGTTAATGGAGCTACGATTGTTTCTTCATTTGTTTTTGAACCAAGACCGAATAATTTTTTAAACATAGGATAGTCCTCCTTATAATTTACCTAAAAGTTTATAGGGCAATCCCTAGTAAAGCTCGGGATACATGTAAGACTTCATACTTCGAATATTATACTGTAAAAACGCTTTCGAAATAAATTACGTCATTACTAATAGACTCTTATTGTAGCGCTTCACAAAATTCCAGTCAATTCTGATTGTCTGAATAACAATTAGAAGTTAACTTCTATTCATATTTTCTCTTTTTTTGCCCAACTTGTCTAGAGGTCTTTACTACATTTTATTTTTTGTTGTTAATTTGTAAAATTTAATTCAAACTTTTTTCAAAATCCACTTGACTAAAGTAAGTAACTATTTTATTATTACTTACGTAAGGTAAGTTAATAACTTTTAGGAGGTTTTTAAAAATGATGGATTTCGGTCTACTTATTATTCGTCTTATTATAGGAATTACATTCATGGGTCATGGCGCTCAAAAATTATTTGGTTGGTTCGGCGGTTACGGTTTAAAAGGAACAGGTGGCTGGATGGAGTCAATCGGTTTACGTCCTGGTGTATTTATGGCATTTATGGCTGGCGCAACTGAATTACTAGGTGGTTTCTTATTTGCATCAGGTATTTTCATTGTAGTTGGTTCATTATTTATCGTTGGAACAATGTTAATGGCTATCTTCACTGTTCACGGAAAAAATGGTTACTGGGTAACACAAAACGGATATGAATATAACTTAATGTTAATCGCTGTCGCTGTTGGTGTAGCTTTAATCGGACCTGGCGCATACGTTTTACTTTAATTTTTATCTCAAATTTGAGATTCTTGAAAAAAGAACTTACTTCATTACAATTGAAGTAAGTTCTTTTTATGAAACAAAATATTATTTCCAGCAGGATTTTCTCATCGTTATCTTGTAAACAAACAATAAGTATTCATATTTAGAAAGGGGATTACAAGCATGTTATCCATTAATCCAAATGAACAAACTGAAAAAGATAATTACAAATTACTTACTGGAAGTATCATCCCTCGTCCTGTTGCATTCGTTACTTCTGTAACAAAAGAAGGCGTACTAAACGGAGCACCATATAGTTATTTCAATATTGTCGCTGCTAATCCACCACTTATCTCAGTATCTGTACAACGAAAAGCCGGAGAAAGAAAGGACACTTCCCGAAACGCAATTGAAAAAGGAGAATTTGTCGTACATATTTCTGACGAATCATATGTAGCAGCAATTAACGAAACAGCAGCTAACCTCCCGCCAAATGAAAGTGAAATTGAACTAGCAAAACTAACACCAATCGAAAGTGAAGTCATCTCTGTTCCAGGTGTAAAAGAAGCAAATATTCGAATGGAATGCGTATTAGAACGTGCAATTCCACTTGGCGGAACGGAAGACTCACCAGCTTGTGATCTACTAATTGGACGCGTCGTTCGTTTCCACGTTGCCGAACATCTATATGAAAAAGGGCGCATTCACGCCGAAGGACTCAAACCAATAAGCCGCCTAGCAGGACACAACTATGCAAAATTAGGAGAACAATTTGAATTGGTTAGGCCAATCTAAAAGCGGAAGCGGCTCGTTCAGAATGGGAGGGGGATGGAGCTTCTCTGACGTAG